>CATOLW010000079.1 GCA_951800935.1 uncultured Clostridium sp. | reverse complement strand
ATTTACAGCTGAGAAAAAAGAAAGAAAAGATAAACTAAAAAAAATAAAAGAAGATATGAAAAAAGAGAAGAAACAAGAAGAAAATCAAGAGCAAGAAAGCAAATAAAGTCGCTTGAAATAGCGACTTTGTTTAACTTTAAAAAGTTTTAAGGTGATGAAATGAGAAATATAAAATTAGTAATTGAATATGATGGAAAAGAATTTAACCGGATGGCAAAAGCAACCAAACAAGTTAAACATACAAGGAACCATAGAAAAGGCAATTGAGCAAATAACCAAAGAAACAATTGACCTAGCAGCATCAGGAAGAACAGACAGTGGAGTGCATGCACTTCGGACAAGTTGCAAACTTTAAAACCAATTCTAACATTCCAATTGAGAAATTTGCGGTTGCTATTAATAGCAATCTAAAAAAATCAATTTTAATTCGATCAGCAGAAGAAGTAGATGATAAATTTCATAGTCGATTATCTTGTAAAAGAAAAACATATCGATATGTCATTAACAATACGAAAACAGGAACAGCAATTTACAGAAATTTAGAAACACATATTCCGATGAAACTAGATATTGATAAAATGAAACAAGCGATTCAATATTTTGAAGGAGAACATGATTTTAAAGCATTTAAAGCAAGTGGGACCAGTTCTAAAAGTAGTATTAGAACTATTTACCAAGCAGAAATTATCGAAAAAGAACAAGATAGAATCTGGATAGAGTTAACTGGAAATGGATTTTTATATAATATGGTAAGAATTATTAGTGGAACTTTAGTAGAAGTAGGCTTGGGAAATATACTACCACAAGAAATTCCTAATATCATCGAAAAGAAAGATAGAAGTAAAGCGGGAAAAACATTACCACCACAAGGATTATATTTAGTAAAAGTAGAGTATCAATAATTTATTAAAATGCATAAAATATAGTAAAAATGAAAAGGAGAGAAACGATGAATAATTTACTTATATTTTTTGCATTACCAATTGCTGTTATTATTATTTCAATTGCTTTACAGAAAATTTTAAAATGCCCTGCTTTAGTAGCAGCTATCATATTTGCTATTTTCTTAATTGTTACTTTTGTTGTGAATAACTTAAATTTTCTAATTGCAGCGATAGTTTATGCAATTATTAGTTTTATTACTGCCTATACTGTTTGCGTGATAAAAAGATTACTAGATAGAATTGGGACTTGTGGTTGTAATAGGAACTGTGATACTAACTTATTAACGATTAGCAGTGTAGCAAATTGCAATCAAAATGAAAATGCCTGTACTTATCAAATTACCAATTCAGAAGGATTAAATGCAAGAGTTAATGTTATTCCAAATGCCAATAATACAGAAAATAACAGTAACTGTTGTTGCAGAAGAAGATGATTTTGGGTGATTTTGGGGACGGAGGAAAAAATCATGGTTGAATTTATACTCAATCATGATTTTTTCCTCCGTCCCCAAAATCACCCAAAATCATCCTTAAGTCCTCAAAATCATTTTCTTGCAAAAAAATAAAATATGTGATATGATTAAAAAACAAATAAAAAGGAGAGAAAAAATGGCAGATGTATTATTGGAAGCTGCAATAGATAGCATAAAACTAGTCCCATTTTTGCTAATTACCTATTTAATCATGGAATATATTGAACATAAAACCAAGGACAAGACGAAAGAGGCAATTAAAAAGTCGGGGAAGTATGGCCCTTTTATAGGAAGTATATTGGGAATATTTCCACAATGTGGATTTTCTGTTTCTGCAACCAATTTGTATGCAGGAAGAGTAATTACATTAGGAACTTTAATCGCTGTGTATCTGTCTACTTCAGATGAAATGCTACCAATTCTTTTGTCAGAGGCAGTACCAATTTCTATGATTTTAAAAGTGCTAGGTATTAAGTTAGTAGTTGGAATGATAGCAGGTTTCGTAATTGATTTAGTAGTAAGGTTAACGAATAAAAATGAGGAAGAAGAAAAAATTGTAGACTTATGTGAAAAAGAAAAGTGTCACTGTGAACATGGAATTGTAAAATCAGCTTTAAAGCATACATTAAATATTTTTATTTTCATTTTACTGATTACAATCATTATAAATTTAGCAATTTATTTAATAGGAGAAGAACATATTTCAGGTTTTTTACAAAATCAGCCGATTTTAGGGCCAATGATTGCTGGATTCATTGGATTAATTCCAAATTGTGCATCTTCTGTTATTTTAACACAGATGTATTTAGAAAATGTAATATCAGTTGCAACTATGATTTCAGGACTTCTAGTAGGAGCAGGAGTAGGACTAGCTGTATTGTTTAAAATGAATAAAGGAATTAAACAAAACATTAAAATTGTTACCCTACTATATGGAATTGGCGTTTTAGCAGGAGCTTTAATGGAACTAATTGGAATTCAAATTTAAAAAAGAAGTTGAAGAATTTTCAACTTCTTTTTTGTTTATTGACTATTTGGATTTCCTTTTTTGAAATTAACAATGATGGCATCTTGATTATCAAATAGATATTTTGAATCTGTTACATCTGTCTGTACAGGGTTAAATTCATTGTTCTTATCCATAAAATTCATATTCTTAATATCAAATTTTTTCTTGTTAGTATCTGCATCGTCTTCTGTTGTCATACTACCATCAGAATATTTGCTAAAATCATAGGTTCTTATTTTTTGTGGTTCTTTATATTTAGAAGGTAAAAATTCTAAAAGTCCAGTACCACATTGTTGGAATCCTTTATCACCTTTAATTTTAAAACCACATTTTCCTAATGTTAGTGCTTGTAGTTTTCCTTCTTTCATGATAGTAACATATTTCCATGATACATTTGAGTATTTAGCGTCATATTCTAGTTTATCTGTATCGATGGAGTTGGCATAAGTCCATTCCCTACGGCTACTAAATTCTTTTGACCACCATTCAATTTCGTTGTATTCCGCATTTCCTGTAAAAATTTTATTAGCACAGTTAGAAAGAATAAGATTTTTGTAATTTTCTTTTTGTCCATGAAGTTCTAACTGAGATAAACTTTGAATGGATATAGTGGAAGCAACTTTGAATTTTCTATATAAGGTAAACATTGGCTCAGTTGCTCGACAAATAAAGTCAGCAAATTCATCAATGTATAAGAAGTAAGGCGTACGAGTTGATTCTGTTCCTGGTCTTCTTAAAACAGCATCTTGCATAGAGATTAAATAGAATAATCCAAAAGCTTTGTGCCCAGCAGCTCCTAAATCTCCACGTCTGGTACAAATGAAAGTTACTTTTCCTTCTTCTAAGAATTTATCAAAGTTTACATTATTGTGTCGATTACATAGAATTGGTTTAATACCTGGAATTCTCAATAGATTGTCTAATTGACTAACAGAGGTGTAAATGTATTTTTCAATATCTTCTTTTCCAGGAGCGTTTTTGTAAAAGTATTTCTTAAAGTAAGTAAGTTGGATGGAATATTTTTCTCTTAAATTTTCATCATGAGCCATAATTTCACACATTTTTTCAATCAATTCAAAGTTGGTAAATAATTTTAGTAAATCTTCCATGTTTGGAAGTGCACCATCATTCATTCTTGGATAAATTTCTTTTAATAAAATGGTAACATTTTCAATGGCTTGTGTTGCAACATCCCCTCTATAAGCTTCTTCTGGGTCATCATGACTAACAACAAACATAGCTTTTAATACAGAAGATATGGTAACAGCAATTTTTGCTGGGTCATCGTAAGTAAAAGGATTTAAACCAATAGAATTGTTGTTAGATGGATCAATAACATTATAATCAATTCCAAAGTTTTTGCAAACAGCAGTCATATGGTCAATTACTTCGTAATCAGGTGCCATTAAGGTAAGTCCTAAATTTCTATATACGGTTTCTCCATTAATGGTTCCTAAAATCATTTTCTTTAAATAGGTGTTAAATAAGTTTTCTTTGCCAGAAACTGGTGTTAGCATATTTAAGTTGAAGTTTTTATTTAAGTAGTCGTTATTAAAAGGTTTGTTTAAGGTTGCAATTCCTGTTTTTAAAGCAGTAAATCCTAATTCCTTTGCAGCTTCTTTGTAAAAATATTTTCTTTCAATATCTTTTGCCATTAAAGGCTCATATACTAAAGAAGTTTTTCCTGTTCCAGAACCACCACATACTAATAAAGATTGATATCTAGATGTTTCTGGCATAATAATTTTTTTGTTATAATCATCATCTGTACAAACATATATATCACAAGTATAAGGTCCATGTCCTTCTTTTTTATCGGATAAATCAATTCCACGGAAGTCCCAAAGAGAACGAATTTTAAGTGGGTCATCTTTAATTTTAAAATAAACGAATTTAAAGAATGGATATACTGTAACGATTGGCAAATATAAGGAAATACTAACAAAAGCAGGTGTTACTAAATCAGAAAATTCTGTAATCAGTTCTGTATAATTTGGAACGGATAATAGTAATAACCAAGCCCCCATATTAAGCCATTGTGAGAACATAGATATGGCAATTACATAAAAAGCCACCATAAATACATAAAATAGTGTTACTTTATAACCTTTATTTTTGGCAAATTTGGATTTGGGACAAAACGCCCAAGCAAAGCAAGGACAAGCTAAAGCTAAGGTGTATTGAATTGGTCCCCAATAAGAGTAAGATACTCCTGTAAATACCATCAATAACATTTCAACAACTCTATCTACTACAATATAAGTCGTAAATATGAATAGAATATAAGTAGCAAAAGTGTTTCGATTGGTATTTAGTTTTTTCAAAAGCTTATCGATCAATTTCATGCAAAAGCATTCCCTTCTAAATTATAATCATACATTTATATTATCCTACAAAATGGCGAAAAAAACAAGAGTTTTGGGCAAATTAATTAAATTTTTTTGGGATTGTGAATAAAAATGGACAATTAGAATATAATAAGGGAAAAGGTTAAGAAAAGAGGAAATCTTATGCAAAATGATTACTATGTAAAAGAAGAAGAAATAATAGAGAAAACAGAGATGGAAAAAGAAACAGAATTGGTACGAGCTATTATCAAGGCAAGAGAGGAATTAAAAATTGCGAATCGCAATTTTGAGTATGCACAAGATGATTTGGTAGATTATTATACGTATCAAATAAAAGCAAATCAAGCAAAATTAAATTATTTGATTAAAATAGCTAAAACTAAAGGCATTGAAGTAGATATGATAAGTGATATAAAATTTTCCTTGTGGGAAGAGGAAGAAGCTCGGTTAAAGTAATATTTGTCCAACATTTAACATATAAATGGTAATAAGAAATGATTACCATTTTTTTGTTTTTAAGGAGTTGGATTAAAATGGATACAAATGTACTTACCTATTTAGCTTGTATTTGCTTTATTTTTGTTTTTGGTAGAATTTTTATTTTGCCACTAAAAAAGATTTTAAAATTAGTACTTAATTCTATTTTAGGTGGAATTTCTATTTTTGTGATTAATTTGATAGGAAGTACTTTTGGATTTCATATTGGTTTGAATTTTTTTACAAGCATTTTAATTCGGTTTGTTAGGATTACCAGGAGCTGTTTGCTTAATTGTTGTGAAGCTTTTGATTGGATGAAAATTGATTTTTATTTGAATTTATAGTATAATTAATAAAATACGCCAAAAGGCGAAGGAAGGAGAAATAGTATGCGGATTTTAATTGTGGATGACGAAATAAAGGGTGGAAAATGCAGAAAGCTCTTACAGTTTTTAAGGGAGAATCATATAAAGTATGATTATGTGAAAACATTGGATATGGCCAAACTAGCCATAGAAAATGGAAATTACACAAGAATTGTAACCGATAGAGATTTTCCGGAAAAAAGAGGAATGGAAGGCACAGGTAAGGAAGGACAGAAATTAGTAGAGTTTGTGGAGAAGAACAAAAAGAATACTACTGTTCTTGTTTTTTCAAGTATGTTAGGAGAGATAGAAAGCCCTTGTGTTTTTGCAACGATGAGATTTTGGGATGAAAAGCTATTTCAGAGTTTTATGAATTAAAAGAAACACGATTGTGTATCGAAAAACAAGACGGATTGAGGTGCTTCCTCAATCCGTTTTCATCTTTCATCAATCGATTCTAAAGTATGAATAAGCATAGGGTTAAGTTCTAAATTT
>CATOLW010000078.1 GCA_951800935.1 uncultured Clostridium sp. | reverse complement strand
ACTAAAATTCTTAAGTATGGATACTAATGAAAAAGCACATTTTACAGTATATTATGTTAGAAAGAATGTAGATTTAAAGAAATGTAAATTACAAGAAGAGGAACTTGAAGAAGTAAAATACTTTAAAATAGAAGAATTAGAAGCTTTAGATAATGAAGGCTTTGAATGGTTAGAAAATTTGAAGAAAATGATAAATAATTGAAAAATATAATTATTTATAGAAAAGAGGAGAAAATAAATTATGTTAGATAATTTTGAAAGCATTAGTCCAACCGCGATTGTAACTGCATATCCTAGACAATTTACAGACATACCTTATGAAAAAGAAATATATCAATGGTTACAGAAAAACTGTAAAGATAATGATGTAAAATTAAATAAATTATTAGCACCAGAAATAGAAGCAAGGTATAAACTAACTAACAAAATACTTGATGATTTAAATATAGAGCAGGTAATTGAATTTGCAGCTGGCTATTCTTCAAGAGGTATAATATACGCCGAAAAAGGATATGAGTATATTGAAGTGGATTTAGAGGAAGTTGCTAAAAATAAAATTAGATTACTAAAAGAGATTGCTAGTATTCCTAACAATTTACATATAACAAGTGGTAATGCATTAAACTATGCAGATTTTGAAAAATGTGGTGAATTTCTTGATAAAAATAAAGAAGTAGCGATAATAAATGAAGGCTTACTTAGATACTTAACTTTTGAAGAAAAAGAAATTGTTGCAAAGAATATTTATAATGTATTAAAGAAATATAATGGAGTATGGATTACTTGTGATGTTACACCTAAAAAGTTCATAGAAAAGCAAAATGTATGCTTATCAGATTTTAATAAAAACTTAAACCAAGTTACTTCAAGAAATGATTTACAAGACAGGTTCAATGATATAGAACATATAAAGTCATTTATGATGAAAATAGGATTTAAAAATATAGAGATTCATAGATTTATTGAAATGAAAGAACAGTTAAAATCGTTTGAAATATTAGGTGTTGCAAGAGAAAAATATGATGAATTATTAGAAAATGCAATAGTAGCTGTTATTAAAATATAAATTTTTCTAAAAAGTATTGCCAAATCTAAAATTTTATGTTAAATTAAAAACATAGTTAATAGCAAAAAACACCGAATTGTGTGTACATTTCTTGCAAACTATTGCTATAACTACATTTGAAACGGAAATAAGTAACTTTTTTGCGTTAAAATTTTCGAATACGTCTTACGCAAAGGAGCCATAAGTAACAGATAAGAAATTATCTGTTATTTTTTATCTTTTCACTATCTTTTTTGTATAAAATTAGTTATAATATATACTAAAATAAATGGAGGAAAAACTAAATGAATAAAATAATAGTAGAAGTTGGTTCAACTTGTACGAAAGTTGATAAATTTGATGGTACAAAAGTAGAAAAACTAGAGGGAAAAACAATACAATTTAAAAAGCATTATCATCAAGATAAAAAATTAAGAGAAAATGACATTGTAGAATTAATAAAAGACATAAAAGAACTAAAAAAGATATCAAAAGATATATATGTATGTGGTACAAGCATTTTTAGAGTTTTAAATAATACAGAAAAAGACAAATTTTTAAATAGATTTAAAAGCGAAACAGGATATGAATTTAATATTATTTCTCAAGAAAAAGAAAATGAGCTGACAGTTTATGGAGCTACTAGACTAGTAAAAGATAAAGTATGTGTATTTATAGGAGGGGGAGGTTCTACTGAGATAACAATTTATGATAAAGGAATAAAAGAAAGTGTCAATAGCCCAATAGGTGTTATAGATGTAATGCAAGAATTTCAAGATTTAGCAGAAGATTTTGCAACAACAAAGATAGAAAAAGTAAAGAAGTTTATAAAAGAGAGATTAAGTTTGCCAAAAGAGAAGGCTGATATTTTGATATTAGCAGGAGGAGGGCATGAAAAGTTTGCAAGATATTCTGGAATAAGATATGAAAAAAATACTTTGTATGAAGATAAAGCATCACCAATTATAATGGATATAAAAACGAGAAAAAGTGAAGCAGAAAGATATTATAAAGCAATTTCTTTAGACGAAATAAGAAATAGAGTAAAAGACCCAGAATGGTGGTATGGGACAAGAGCAATGAATGCCTTTGTGTTAGTAGTAGCAGAAGCAATTGAGGCAAAATATGTTGTGCCAACTGACATTGCTATGGTATATGGAATTTTAGAATTGAAATAAGTATCTACTCTAAGAAAAAGAGTATTTAAAAAAATAAACCTTTATGATAAAATAGGGAAGTAATAAGTGCAAGTATAAGAAAGAGGAAATTCGGATATGAAATTAAAAGAAAAATTAGAATTATTAAACGAAAAAAGCTCTGTTGCAGAAATTCAAAAATACATAAAAGACATGAAAAAAGCAAGAAAATTCGATGGAGTTACAATCGAAAGAGAAATGATGCTATTTTTAGAAGAAATGGGAGAACTTGCAAGAGCAATAAGAAAAAACACAAATGGACATTTAGACATAGACAAAAAATATGAAGCAAATGTAGAAGAAGAACTAGCAGACTGTTTTCTTTATTTACTTAGCATAGCAAATATGAATGACGTGGATATTTTCAAAGCATTTAAAGAAAAAGAAATAAGGAATTGTGATAGAATATGGAAATAAAAATATTATTTGTATGTTTAGGAAACATATGTAGGTCGCCAATGGCAGAATTTATCTTAAAAGACATCGTAAAAAAAAGAGGAAACGAAGAAAAATTCTATATAGAATCAGCAGGAACTAGTTATTATAGTGAGCTAGAAAAAGAAGAAATGTATGGTGACGCCCAAAACATGTTAAAAGAAATGAACATACCATACGAAAAACACCTATCAAGGCAAATAAAGAAAAAAGACTATGAAACATTTGATTATCTATTAGCAATGGAACAAAAAAATAAAAGTGATATTTTAAAAATAGTAGGAGCAGACAAAGAAAATAAAATTTTTAGATTATTAGACTTTACTAAAAAACCAAGAGACATAGCAGATCCATGGTATACAGGAGATTTTTATTCCACTTACTATGATATTGTATATGGGTGTGAAAAATTTTTAGAATATTTAGAAAGAAGCGGTAAAGATGAAAAATAAGCAAATTTTAATATTTGGAGGAGCCTTTAATCCACCATTAAACTCACATTTTTTATTAGCAGAACAAATACTAAACGAATATGTTAACATAGAAAAAATAATATTTGTACCAGTAAGTAGTAATTATCAAAAAGCAGATTTAATAGAAGCCACACATAGATACCAAATGTTAAAATTAGTATGCAATAATAATGAAAAACTAGAAGTATCTAATCTAGAAATAGAAAGCAAAAGGCAACTATACACCATAGAGACACTAAGAAAATTTCAACAATTATATAAAGAATATGAGATTGCTTTTATCACAGGAAGTGATAATTTAAAAGAACTATCTACGTGGAAAAAAGCAGAAGAATTAGTAAAAGAATTTAAAATATATGTGTTAAAAAGGGACAAAGATAATTTAGAAGAAATCATACGGAGCCAATTCATTTTTAAAACAAAATGAAAAAGCTTTTATCAAAGTAGAAAACAAGATAACGACCAACTTAAGCTCGAGCTTTGTAAGAGAAGAACTAAAAAAAGGAAAAAGTATTCGTTACTTAACACCAGATGAAGTTATGGTTTACATTAAAGAAAATAAATTATATCAATAAAAAGGTGAGAAAAAATGTTAGAAAAAGAAAAACTAAGAAAAGAAATGCAAAATGCAATCAATTGGATAAAAGAATATATAAAAAAGGTAGATGCCAAAGGAATTGTAATAGGAAATAGTGGAGGAAAAGACTCAGCCACTGTACTTGCTATGGCAGTAAAAGCAATTGGAAAAGAAAAAGTCCTAGCAGTATCTATACCATGTTTTTCGAATGAACAAGATTTAGAAGATGCCAACTTAGTTGCTAAAACTTTTGGAGTAGAACACCTAACAGTAGATTTAACCAATTGTTATCAAGAAATGGAACAAGAAATCAATTCACAATTACATAAAAAACTATCCAAAGAAGCAACCATTAACAGTAAACCTAGATTAAGAATGACTACCTTATATGCTATTGCTCAAACTTTTGGCTATCTAGTAATTGGAACAGGAAACCTTTGTGAAGCAATGGTAGGATATACCACAAAATGGGGAGATAATAGTTCTGACTTTAATCCAATTGGAAACTTTACAGTAGAAGAAGTTTTAAGAATAGGAAAAATGTTAGGAGTACCAGAAAAAATATTAAAAAAAGCTCCCAATGATGGATTAGGAGGTTTAACAGATGAAGAAAAAATGGGAATTAAGTACAGTCAAATAGCACAAATGATTGAAACAGGAGATACAGAAGAAAAAGTAAAACAAGAGATCATAAAAAGATATGAAGCTTCAAGACATAAAAGAAGTTTAGTACCAGCATATACTTTTGAAAGAAAAAACTTTTTAAAGGAGAAAAATATAAAATGAAAGATTTAAAAGAAATAACAAAACTATTAATTAACGTAGACATGGTAAATGGATTTGTAAAAGAGGGAGCCATGGCAGATTCTTATATACAACATATCGTTCCAGAGCAAATAAAATTAATGAAAAAGATGAAAGAAGAGCAAGAAGCAATTGCTATTATTAAAGACACTCACAAAGAAAATTGTAGAGAATTTAATCGTTTTCCAGCACATTGTGTGGAAGGAACAAAGGAGGCAGATTTAATAGAAGAACTAAAAGAATTTGAAAAAGAAAACAATTTAGTATATCAAAAAAATTCAACCAGTACAATCTATGCTCCTAATTTTATCGAAGATATCAACAAAATGAAAAACTTAAAAGAAGTTATAATTGTTGGTTGTTGTACTGACATATGCATCTTAAATTTAGCCATTCCCATGCAAAATTATTTTGACCAAAAAGATTTAGACATAAAAATAACAATACCAAAAAATGCAGTAGAAACCTATGAAGGGCCAGAACATAAGAGAGAAGAATACAACACGATTGCTTTTAAACTAATGAAACAAGCAGGAATTAATTTAGTAGAAATACTATCTATATAAAGAAAGGAAGAATAGAAATGAAACAAGAAAAATTAGAATTAATAGCAGATTTTTATGAATTTACCATGTCAAATGGTTATTTTCTAAAAAATAAAAATGACATTGCTTATTTTGATATCTTTTTTAGAAAAGTTCCAGATCGTGGAGGATATGCTATTGTTGCAGGACTAGAGCAAGTTATCCAATTCATACAAAATTTAAAATTTGATGAAGAAGATATTGCATATTTAAGAGAGCAAAATATATTTGCGGATGAATATTTAGAATACTTAAAATACTTTAAATTTACAGGAGATATATGGGCGGTTCCAGAAGGTACTGTTGTATTTCCAAATGAACCATTAATTACCGTAAAAGCACCATTAGTGGAAGCACAATTGCTAGAAACGATGCTACTTTTAATCATCAATCATCAAAGTTTAATTACAACCAAAACAGCAAGAATTGTGAGAGCAGCAGGGCGGAAGACCTGTTATGGAATTTGGAGCCAGAAGAGCACATGGTGTATCTGCAGCTATTTATGGAGCAAGAGCAGCTATGATTGGTGGAGCAGTGGGAACTTCTTGTACAGCAACGAGCGAGAAATTTAATGTGCCAGCCAGTGGAACAATGGCACATAGTTGGATACAAAGTTTTGATAGTGAATATGAAGCATTTAAAACCTATGCTGAAATCTATCCTAAAAATGGAACCTTCTTAATTGATACTTATAATACCTTGCAAAGTGGTTTGCCAAATGCCATTAAAGTATTTGATGAAGTTTTAAAACCACAAGGAATTAGACCAATAGCAGTAAGACTAGATAGTGGAGATTTAGCGTATTTGTCTAAAAAAATTAGAAAAATACTAGACGAAGCAGGATATGAAGATTGCAAAATATGTGCCACTAATTCTTTAGACGAAAACTTAATTGCCTCTTTAATTGAACAAGAAGCAAAAATTGATTTATTTGGGGTAGGAGAAAATGAGGAAGAAACGGTAACAGAAGAAGAAATAAAAATGTTAATTGATCAAGGAGAAGAAAAAGGAACCATACA
>CATOLW010000077.1 GCA_951800935.1 uncultured Clostridium sp. | reverse complement strand
TGTTTCAATAACACTTACATTTCCAATAATTTCATAAGTATCTTTAAGTTCTACAACCCAGTTATAACTTCCATTATCATATTCTTTAATCCATTCATTTAAAATTTCCTGCGTTTCCTTATAATCTTTATGAAGGTTAAAAGAAACATATTTAGTAACTTGCTCATCACTTGCCCAATTATCATACATTCCTATGTAATCATTATTGTTGAATTTTCTTAAAATTAATCTTTGTGTTTCTAATTTTTGTGTTCCAATATTTTTCATTATCTTCACACCTTTCTAAATATGATTTATTAGTATTTTTTCTAATTACGCTTAACTTTTATTTCTTTTAAGTTGGATGTATGATTGAAAAATGTGTTATTATATATAAAATAAATAATATTGGTAACAATACAACAATAACACCTAAAATAAATAATATCCAAATTCTTTTTTGTGTCTTTTTTACTTCAATATTTTCTTCATTTTCTTTGTGATTTATTTGATTCATATAATATTTTCTCCTTATCATTTGCTATAAAATTACATTTAATCACTTGACCATTTCTTATATGATTCCCAAAAATTTTCTATTATTTCAAAATCTTTTTCTAGCATCTTCTTTGCTGTTTTAGTTTGCAATTTTTCTTTAAATCTTTTTTGTACATTTATAGTATCTTCAACTGATTTTTCCCATTCTTTGTTTCTACATTTAGCATTGCAAATTATTTCCCTTATCATACCATAAGTACTAAGTACTTCTATCGCATCTGCATCATATACAATTTTACTTTCCACTAGTGATTCATCATTAATATATTGTGGTCTACATTTAACAATTTCATATAATTTATTCTTTAATTCATCTTCTATATCTAATGTTTTTATAAAATTATTTACTTCATTTATATTATCATGAAATTGATGTAACCAACTACCAATTTCTATTAAAAATAAATCTCCCCCTTCTTTTTTGGCAATGGTTTTTGCGTTTTTTACCACTCTTTCTCCATGTTCCATGTTATGTGCAAAATCTAAACTATTATAAAACTTTTCAGAAAATTCTATTACTTGTTTTATTGTTTTTTCATAATTCATTCCATTATCTTCCTTTATCTGCCTTATATTGATTGGCAAGAAGTCTTTTATTCTTTTCTCCATTCCATCACATATTCCTTTTCACCGTGTTGCTTCATCAATTCTATTTTCTTTATTTTTAAACCCCATTGCTACATAAAAAAGAGTAGCATTTACATTTTTTTCATACACATTTAGTGTTAAATAATCATATCTCTCTTTACAATAATTTAGTAATCTTCTTCCTATTCCCTCTCTTAAAAACTCTTGCTTTATAAATAATGCACCTATATACTCATTTTCTAAAATACTAATAAAGCCTTTTATTTCTTCTTCCTCTGTATACACATAAGTATCTGCTTTTGCTAAATATTCATTTTTCACTCGATTAAAGTTTTCTAACCAGTAATCCTTTTCAATAAAGTCATGTGCTTTGAAATTTCCTTTTGTCCATATGGTCATAACTTTAGTGGTATCTTCTTCTCTAAATTTTCTTATCATAGGTACCTCCTGGATTTTTAATTTATTAATAGTATATCTTAAATTAGAAAAAAACTCAAATATTTTAATTTGAGTTCCTATGTTTTCTTCTGGTATTTTTCCATTTTTTCTAACTCCAACTGAGATAACTCTTTGACTGAATAATAGTCTCCTTTACTAATGCATGCTATAATTTGCTTTAGAAAAGTTATATATTTTTCATCATTTACCATATTTTTACATCCCTTTTTATTTATATTTTTTTATACTTTTAGAATATATTTATTTTTAAATGTAATACTATTAGTGATACTTTCTTTTTGTCCATAATATCATATTTAACTTGTAAATTCAAGTGTTTTAAAAAAATTTAGTGCCATTAAATTTCATAACAGTTGTAGTATTAATGTGTTCAACATTTTTTAGCATCTTGTTATACTAATATTAATACTTTGGATTGTATGGAGGTACGAAATGAGTTCTGTTTCGAAATCTGATATTGATAAAAATTTTGGTAAAATATTACGAGATTTTCGTGTGAAAAACAAATTAACACAAGAGCAATTATCTGAAAAATTAGGAATTTCTTTAAAATATATTTCTAGAATTGAAAATGGAAATAATGGAGTAAAAACACAAACTTTAATTAATTATATGAACATTTTAGGAATTACTCCTAATACTATTTATTCTTCTTTTATTACTCATGAAGAAACTGCTAAAAATATAGAAATTTCAGAAAAGCTTTCTACTCTTTCTGATGAGAAAAAAGATTTTATTAACTCTATGATTGACTTGTTGCAAAATATGAAATAAAAAACGACAAAAGATTCACTTCTTTTGTCGTTTCTATTTTATTTATTCTTTCCAAAAAGCTTTATACGTTTCATAAGCAGAATAAACATCATATTTGCTAGTTACTTCATAAGGTGCATGCATACATAATACTGGTACACCACAATCAATTACGTCAGTTCCTTTATTTGCTAGAATATAAGCAATGGTTCCTCCACCACCAATATCTACTTTTCCTAACTCAGTTAATTGATATTTAATATCACTTTTTTCTAAAACATTTCTTACCCAAGCTACATATTCTGCATTGGCATCCGATGCTCCAGATTTTCCTCTTGCTCCAGTATATTTTACTAATGCTATTCCTTTTCCTAAAAATCCTGCATTTGTTTTGTCTGATACTGAGCTATAAATTGGGTCAAATCCCGCATCTACATCAGATGACAGCATCTTTGAGAAACAAAATACTTTGTCTAGTAAGTTTGGTCGATTAATTTGTAATTTGTTTAACATTTCTGAGATAAAGAAGTCAAACATATGAGATTCCATTCCTGTGTTTCCCATGCTTCCAATTTCTTCTTTATCTGATAAAATACAAACTGCTGTGTTTTTAACATGTTCTAATTCCATCATAGCAACTAGTGAAGTATAAGCACATACTTTGTCATCTTGCCCATAAGCTGCTACCATGCTTTCATCAAACCCTAAGCTTCTTGCTCTAAATGCTGGTACTAATTCTAATTCAGAGCTTGTAAAATCAACTTCTGTAATACCATATTTTTGATTTAAAATATTTAAAACATTTAATTTTACTTTTTCTGCTACTTTTTTATCTTGATATGGAATGCTTCCAATCAATAAGTTCAAGTCTTCTCCTTCAATTCCATTTTTTAATTTTTTCTCCATTTGGTCTTGTGCTAAATGTGGTAGTAAATCTGTAATGGTAAAGATTGGATCATTTTCATCTTCTCCAATGTTTACTTCTATTTTTTCTCCATTTGTTTTAACAATTACGCCATGAATACTTAAAGGAATTGTTGTCCATTGATATTTTTTGATTCCTCCATAATAATGTGTTTTAAAATAAGCAAACCCTGTATCTTCATACAATGGATTTGGTTTTAGATCCAATCTTGGTGAATCCACATGAGAACCAATAATATGCATTCCATTTTCAATACTTTCTTCTCCTATAATGGCTAAGTACATACTTTTTTCTCTATTTATAAAATATACTTTATCCCCTGGTTTTAAGGTTTCAAATTCTATAATATCTCTAAAACCGTTACTATCAGCTAATTTTCTAGCTTGTTTAATAAACTCTCTTTCTGTTTTTGCTATATTTAAAAAATCCATATAATTTTTAGATAATTTGAAAATTTCTTCTTTTTTTCTGTCATCTACACTATCCCATCCGTTTTCCTTTTGATTAAAAAGTTTTTCTTTTAGTTCTTCTCCCATTCTTATCCTTCCTTTCTTCTTCCAGGGATTTTAAGGAACGTCCCCTAATCCCTCTTTGCAATTTTATCACACTATTATTTATTTTTCCAGTTTTTTTATAATTTATTCCTAAAATTTGGTTATACTATTTTTAGGAGGTACAAAATGGATTCTTTATGGTTAGATTCTATGAAAAAAACAATTAAATATCCTTCCCTTTCTAGTGCTTTGGAAGCTGATGTTTGTATTATAGGTAGCGGAATTTTTGGTCTTTCTTGTGCTTATTATTTAAGTAAGTTAGGTCTCCAAGTTGTTGTTCTTGAAAAAGCTGATGCTATTGGCACAAAAGCTATTGGCCATACAACTGCAAAAATCACAAGCCAACATAATTTATTTTATGACTATTTGATTCATTCTTATGGAAAAAAATTTGCTTCTGATTATCTTGCTTCAAATGAACAAGCAATTACTAATATAAAGCAAATTATTGATAAAGAAAAAATCAAATGTGATTTTGCTTATCAAAATAGTTATGTATATACCACTAATAAATCAGAGTTGAAAGCAATCAAAAAAGAAGTTTCTAGTGTGGAGTCTCTTGGTTTTCCTTGTGAATTTGTAACAAAGACAGGTCTTCCTTTTAAAATTGAGGGTAGCATTTGTTTTAAAAATCAAGCTCAATTTCATCCTTTAAAATATCTATATGGTTTATGTGACAGTATTTCTTCTTATCATGGTAAAATTTTTACTAATTCAGTTGTTACCTCAGTTGAAAAAAATGTAGATTCTACTTATCTTGTTTCTACATCAAATGCTTCTGTAAAAAGTAAATATGTAATTGTAGCCAGTCATTATCCTTTTCTTAACTTTCCACGGTTTTTATTTTGTTAAGATGTATCAATCCACATCTTATTTAATTGCTGTCGATACAAAAAAGAGTCTTTTTAATGATATGTATATTAATGCTAGCAGTCCTACTTTTTCTTATCGAACGGTTAAATATGATGGAAAAGAACTCTTGCTAATTGGAGGTAGTGACCACAAAACTGGTAAGCCTTCTTGTTATCAAGATACTTATGGCATTTTAGAGCAGGAAGCTAGAAAGTTTTATCCTAATTGTGAAATCTTATATCGTTGGAATACTAGAGATTGTATTTCTCTTGATAAAATCCCTTATATTGGTCAATATTCTCCTACTTTGCCAAATGTATTTGTTGGTACTGGTTTTAAAAAATGGGGTATGACTTTATCAAATGTAGCTGCTAATATTATTACAGATGAAATTTGTGGCAAAGCTAATCCTTATGCTTATTTGTTTAAACCTTCTCTCTTAAAACCTATTAAAAATAGGGATGAGATGAAAAATATGTTAGTTCAGTCTACTAACTCTTTATTTTTTGATAAATTCAAATCTGCTAATATGTCTTTTGATGAAATTGAAAATGATTCTGGTAGTATTATTGAAGTTCAAAATGAAAAGATTGGTATTTATAAAAGTCCAGAAGGAAAAATTTATGCTGTTAAGCCTATTTGTACTCATTTACGGTTGTTTGCTTTCTTGGAATGATGTGGATAAGACTTGGGATTGTCCTTGTCATGGTTCTCGTTTTGATTATCAGGGTAAAAATATTTATGAGCCCGCTTTTAAAGATTTAAAACGTTATTTGTTAGATAATGACTAATTTTTGATTTTTTTGTTGTTTTTTATTGACTTGTTCATGTTTTTTTGCTACAATTTGCTTAATAAATCATATATTTATATGTTTTATATGTTTATTTTTTGTTTATTGAACTAGATTTCTTCTTAAGCCAAGTAATCTAGTTCTATTTTTATGTTCTTTTTAATTTGAATGATAGGTACTTCTCGTTATTAAGTCTTCTAAATATTCTTTGTTGCTTTGAATAAATTCTATAATTTTCATAAATTATTATCTTATCTATTTTTCGTTTATTAAAAAACAAAAAATAGTAAAACTATCAAGCCTTACTATTTTTACTTTACTGGTCGAGGCGACAGGGATCGAACCTGCGACCTCATGGTCCCAAACCACGCGCGCTACCAACTGCGCTACGCCTCGATAATATGTGTCTTTGTTTAAGACTTATATATAATAACATATTTCAAATGGTTTTGCAAGATTTTTTTTGATTTTTTTAAAGTTTTTTTCATTTTCTCTTGAAAATTCAATCATTTGCAGTTATAATAATAAAGTATGCACCAGTAGCTTAGTTGGATAGAGTGTTCGGCTACGAACCGAAAGGTCAGTAGCTAAAATCCTTTACAGCAAGGGATTTGAGGAATCGGTTTCGAGGCGTTCCCCAATAGTTCCCCAAAACTGCAAATTTATTTGTAATTTTTATCAAATTATGCTATACTAATTTAGGCTTAAATTTTTATGCAGCTGTAGCTC
>CATOLW010000076.1 GCA_951800935.1 uncultured Clostridium sp. | reverse complement strand
ATTATTGTTAATTTATTTGGAAGAGGCGATAAAGATATTGATACAATTTTAAAATTGTAGTTTTTAAATGAATGTGATAAACACTTAAAAAGAGAAAGAGGCAAACTAGATTAATTCTAGTTTGCCTCTTTTATCAATTAAAGTTCTATTTTTGCCTAACACACATATACATTAAATAAAAAAAGTAAACGGAGAATAAAAAAATGGAGAAAACGATAAACAATATAACCAAAGGAATAGGGATAGCACTGCTTACCACCTTTGTTTTATTATTCATTTTTGCTATCTTGCTTACTTATACTAAAATAAGTGAAACACTAATTAATCCAGTCATCATTGTAGTAACCGCAATCAGTATTTTAATTGGAAGTTCAATAGCAAATAGTAAAATCAAAAAGAATGGATTAGCCAATGGTGCTTTAATAGGTGGAATATATATGATTACCATCTATTTAATTTCTAGTATTTTAAATTGGAAATTTGGATTAGAAATACAAAGTATTCTTATGATTGTAGTTGGTATGATATTTGGAATTTTAGGAGGAATCATAGGTGTTAATAAACAATAAACTTAATCAATATGATTGGTACCAATATCACGATTCCAGAAATCAATTAAATATTGTTTTTCACTTTTAGGAACAAGATTCATACGAAAAGAAGAAATTGGTTTATCAGACTTAAATAAATTTTCCTCTCCATCAGAAGAAGATTTTAGCCAACCAACTCCATTTACATAGGATTGATAAACAACAGAATAATTAGAAGATTCATTTAATTTAAATTGAATGCCAGAAATGCCATATAAATATTGCTTAGCAATTTCACTTGGAATTGGTAAGTAAGCTGTGGTAGGAGTGGCATTCTTTGTGTTTACACCTACACCACCTAGTTGAGAAAAAAGTTTTTTTCCATAATAGATAATATTTTGCGAAGATACCTTTATCCAAGGACTATAACCATGGGAATAAGCAAGATTAGAATAATGGCAAATAGAAGTAAAACCGTTACCCCAATAAGTATGAATATAATTTCTTCCTTCTAAAGAATGAGAAGAGGTAGTATCGGATAATTTTATAAAAATGGCTTCTGTTTTACAAATGGAATTAGAAGAAATTGTATTGGGAGCGGAAATTTTTCCAGCAGTAGTAAAATAGTAAAGACTATGAGAATCATAGCTTCCATATTCCAGAAAAAGAGCATGTGCATTTTTTATATCAACTAAAACTTGGGAAGAGTTTTCAGCTAAATCTAAAACAGGAAGAGGATAAGATACTGGGCCTAAAAAGTTTTTTTGAAACCTTAATCCCATACTAGTAACTTCCCATCCATCAATAGGTCTTAGTGGCTCTCCAAATCTAAGTTCTGCTTTTGCAATGCCATTGGTACCAACCGTTTCTACAAAAGTAACAGAAGGTGGAGTATTATCGATTACTATTTGAGTAGAAAGTATTTTTCTTTCATTAACCAAACCGAGATTTATCTTCTACAATTCCTTCTGGAATAATAATTGCCAAAGCACCATTACCTGTTACATAGGTAAAAGAAAATTCATATATTTTTTCATTGTTATTTTCAGAAATTAACGAAAAACTCTTAAATTCAACCGAAATAATATCGTTTTCAGAAATTGTATAACGATTTCCTACTGCAATTTTTATATTTTTTGTGGAGAGTTCATTTCGAATAATATTACTTTCTATTAGTTTAATATGTCCTGTTATTAAATGGGTTTGATTAGCATAAGTTGGATATTCTATATTAGAAGAAATAATGTCAATTAGTTCAATGGTAGGTTTGGTACAATCAATATTTACTTTTGCTACCACATTTAAATCTTCTATTACATATTTAGCAAAACTGTTTTGAAAAAATAGACTAAGAATAAAAAATAAAATGATAAAAATTTTTGTTTTTTTATGCAATAAGCATACCTCCTTTTAATTTGTATTTTTGTTTTGGGAAAATTCGAAAAAAATAAAGAAAAGAAAATATAAAAACATTATAATGTAAAAAAATGGAAAAGTCAAGAGAGAAATTAGCACTTGAATAAACAGACAAGATGCAGAATTTGTCGAATATTGCGATGGAAAAATCTTGACAATTCTAAAAAATGGAACTATAATGTGATTACATTTTCAAATTTCTAAATTCAATCAAAAAATTTTAATTCAAAATTTTATCAAAAAAAATCCAAACCAAAAATTAAAAAAGAAGGGAGGAATGCCTATTGAGTAAAAAGAAAAAAGCAATACTAATACTAGCAGTTTTATCTTGTATCTTATTAGCATTTATAGGAGGACAAAGTTTTTCTAAATATGTATCAGAAGTAAGAGGAGATGGAATTGCAGAAGTTGCAACATGGAGTTTCAAAGTAAATGGACAACAAGAGGAAGTACAAACCATTAACTTAAATTCTACTTGTAATAACGAAACATTAATTAATAACAAAATAGCACCAGGAACAAGTGGTAACTTTAACATTATGGTAGATGGGACAGGTTCTGATGTTGGTATCCATTATAGCATTAAATTTGAAAATGAAACTACTAAACCAACCAATTTAAAATTTGTATACGATAAAAAAGAATACAATTCAATTACAGAATTAGAAAATGATTTATCAGGTACGATTTATGCTAATGACGAAAACAAAGAAAGAACACTAAGTATTGGTTGGAAATGGAACTATGAAACAGGAACACAAGACAGTGAAATTGCCAATAATGACAGAATCGATACACAAGATGCCAAAGCAATAGCAAACTATACATTTGATGTAATTGTTTCAGGAACACAAGTGTTACCACAAGCATAATAAAAAAGAAATAGAAACTTGAAAATGTAATTAAATATTAATACCCTTTATTCTATTATTATATTTTTATTTTATTTGTCAGTTTTAAGTAAGGACAAGCTAAAAAACATTGTCCTTACTTAAAAATTATGATAGGAGGGATGGATTGAAAAAATTTAAAAAACCAGTAAAAATAAAAAGAAGAGAGATAACTCTTATATTAGTAAGTATTATGGTTTTAATATTGTTCTTTTCTGGTTATAGTATGGGAAAAGAATATAGTAGTATAAAATTAGATACGAATGCCAAAATTGCAGAACCTATTTTAATAGTAGAAAATAGTCCGACACTTCAAATAGATGGCAAAAAACAAAACGAATATTATGATTTTAAAATAAAAAATTACAAAGAAAATGGACCAATAACAGAAATTGATTTACAATATAACATTGAAATTATAGCACCAAAAGAAGAAGCTATTTTTTATCGATTATATAAAGATAACCAAGAAGTTATGTTAAAAGAAAATAAAACAGGAAATATGAAATTAAACAAAGAAAATTTGCAAGAAGATTGCTATCAATTAGAAATTATTTATGACAAAACAAAAGCAAAAACACAAAAAGATATATTACAAGAAGTTCAAATAAAAGTGCATTCCGAGCAATTAAAAAGTTAAAGGAGGCACAGAGGAAAGGACAAAATGAAAAAGAAGAAAAGAAAAAAGGTTTTATTCATTATTATAATTTTTATTCTAATAATTTTTTTATTTCAAATAATGAAAAGGCAAAAAGATAAATTTCAAGATGAACTTATTTTTTTCAAATTATTTTCAGTTAAACAAGAAGAAACAAATCAAATTTATCCAATCTATGATTTTTATGTATCTTATAAAAATATTGATTTTAAAAATATTTATTTAGCCAATACCTTAAATCCTAAAAATATAGTCCATGAAAAAATAGCGCCTGGAATAGAAGGCGCATTTGAAATGGTTTTACATACAAAACAAAAAATAAACTATCGTATACAATTTAAAAGTATCAATTCCAAACCACAAAATTTATATTTTCAATTAGAAGGAAAAGATGAAAAATATACTAAATTAGAAGATTTAGAATCGCAATTAAGAGGAAGAATAACGGAAAAGAAAAAGATTAAAATATATTGGAAATGGGATTATGATGGAAACAAAATGCAAGATATACAAGATACAAAAGATGGCCAAAGAATTCAACAATATAATTTTATTATTTATACGATAGGAGAATAATGTATCAACTGCAATAAACTTGTGCAAATTAATAAAGAAGTATTAATTTGCACAAATTTATTGGAAAAAGAGTTGATATTTTTTTAAAATTAGGATAAAATTTAAAAAGACAAAAATAGGAGGCAAGATAAAATGATAACATTGGAAGATGTAATAAAAAATCAAGAAGTAGATGCTTTAATCTATGGGGCCCAAAAACAACTAGATGGCCTTGGATATACGGAACATAGTCATCGTCATATTTCAATTGTTTCGCAAAGAGCAGGAGAAATATTAAAAGCATTAGGGTATCCAGAACGAACGATTGAGTTAGCAAAAATTGCAGGCTATTTACATGATATTGGAAATTGTGTCAATCGAACAGACCATGCACACAGCGGAGCCATTCTTGCTTATAATATTTTAAAAGATATGGGAATGCCAGAACAAGAAAGAATTGAGATTATGATGGCGATTGGAAATCATGATGAAAAAACAGGAACAGCAGTAAGTGATATATCAGCAGCTCTGATATTAGCAGATAAATCAGATGTCCATCGAGATAGGGTTATTAATACCAATTTATCTACTTTTGATATTCACGATAAAGTAAATTATGCTGTAACTGATGCGGATTTAGAAATAGATGGAAAAGAAAAAAAGATTGTTTTAAAATTAACCATTGATACAAAAATATCACCAGTATTAGACTACTTTGAAATTTTTATGGATCGAACTATGATGAGTAAATATGCAGCCAAATATTTGAATATATGGTTTGAGCTATTAATTAATGATACAAGATTATTGTAAAGAAGAAAGGAAAGAAAAAAAGATGAAAAAAATAAAAATATTAACAATAACATTAGTAATTTCAGTAATTACCATGATTGCATTTTGGGGTGTTAATACACAGGTACAAAACAGAATGGAAAATCAAGTAAAAGGCTATGAGTATGCGATGGATTTAAAAGGTAGTAGAAACATTCGATTAAAAGTAAATACTGGAACAAAAACTACCATAAAAGATGCAGAAGGAAAAGAAGTAGAAGAAAGCGATACACTAACAGATGAACAAATTGCAGAAAAAGGATATAAAAAAGAAGAAACACCAAACAATAAAGATGAAGTTAAAACAAGTGAAAATTACAATATTTCTAAAAAAGTAATCCAAAAAAGATTAGAAAAATTAGGAGTAACAAATTACATTATAAAATTAGATGAAGCAACTGGAGATATTGTAATAGAATTAACAGAAAATGATAATACAGACTCTGTTATTAGTAATTTAACGAACACAGGAAAATTCGAAATAGTTGATAGCGAAACAAAAGAAGTATTAATGGATAATTCTGATATAAAACAAGCAAGAGTAATGTATGGTTCAGGAAACAACCGAACAACTACTAACAGTGGAACAACCATATATTTAGATATTGAATTTAACAAAGAAGGTGCTAAAAAATTAGAAGAAATTAGTAACCAATATGTAAAAATAGAAAGTACAGAAGAAACAACAGAAGGAACAGAAGAAGCAGCAGAACAAACAACAGCGGAAAAGAAAATAACCATGCAAATTGATGAAGAAGAAATCATGTCAACTAGTTTTGAAGAACCAGTAAGAACAGGAAAATTACAATTATCAATTGGCTCTGCATCAACTGACCAAAAAACATTACAAGGATATGTTACACAAGCATCTAGCATGGCAACTATTTTAGATACACAAAATATGCCTGTAAAATATGATTTGGCAGAAAATCAATATATTTTAACAGATATTACAGAAAGTCAAGTAGAAATAGCAATTTATATTATACTAGCCATTATAGTAATAGCAGCAATTGTACTAATTGTAAAATTTAAAGTATTAGGAGCATTAGGGGTAATTTCTTATATAGGATTTATTTCGCTATTTATGCTAGTTGTTCGATATGCTAATGTTGTTTTATCAATAGAAGGACTTTTTGGAATGATGATAGCCGCTATTTTAAACTATATTTTCTTATACCAATTCATAAAAAAAGTAGGAGAAATAAAGAATGTCTATAAAAGCTTTTGGACGCAAATGATACCAATTATTATTATGGTAATTGCTTTTTGTTTTAGTAGTTGGACATCAATTAGTAGCTTTGGTATGGTAATGTTTTGGGGAATTGTATTAATAGCAATTTA
>CATOLW010000075.1 GCA_951800935.1 uncultured Clostridium sp. | reverse complement strand
CAGTAGCATCTTTAGAAACATTTGAAATATCTCTTGCTGCATCTTCTACCGCATTTTCAGCACCACCAACTACATTTCTAACACCATCAGCAGCTTCTTGTAATCCGTTGTTAGCAAAAGATACAGAAAATGAGAAAATTCCAAGGATAAGAGCAACAGCAGTAATTAATAATTTTTTGTACATAAAATTATCCTCCTATTTAAAAATTCTAATGAACATTTTTAGTTTTCATATATCAATATGAAAATTAAATACTAATATTAGTATTAAAAATAAATAGGAAAATATACATAAAAAAAACTCTCAAAAATGAGAGTTTTTTACAATTTATTTTTTTAAACGAATTAAAATTGCAATTGCTAATAATATTAACAAAATACCAATTACAATTAATAAAATGTTAAGAATAGTTGACATTTCTAAGCCAGAACTAGAAGTTGAGGTTAGATCACTTACTGTTGTTGGAGCACCATAAGAAGTAGAATTAGTAGTGTTCATTTCATCTGCGTTAAAATCATAAGTAGAATCTGTATTTGTGCTATTAGTATTATTTGTAGAATTATCAGTATTTGAAGTGTTGTTTGTGTTTGTATTAGTATTAGTGTCAGTATTAGTAGTATTATCAGTTGAAGAATTGGCATTAAGATTTCCTGTTAAATCATCTGTCATATCTAAATCAACGGCATAACAGAAATTAAATCCTAATAAAATAGCCATAATTGTTAGAATAAAAATTAATTTTTTTGTTTTCATTTTTTACATTACCTCCATTTAAACCAATTTGGTTAATTCTTTTGTTTCTTCCCTATCATAACACAAAAAGTAAAAAATTGTCTAGTAAATTTTACAAATTCTTATAAAAATTATTAAATTCTTGTAAAAATAGTTATACTATGATATAAATGACTTAGGTGAGGATATGAAAAAAATGATATATATTATAGTGATAGTAATAATGATTATAACAATTTTAGCTTTAATCATTAACTTTTATATCAAAATAAAAACAAAGAAGCAAATAAAAACAAAAAAAGAGGCAATGCAAATTGACCAAGCAGAATGTATTTTAGTTTTAGGAGCAGGAATATGGGGAGATAAACCAAGTCCTATGCTAGAAGATAGACTATTGCAAGCTATTTCTTTATATGAAAATGGAGTAGCACCTAAAATAATTATGAGTGGTGACCATAGCAAAGAAAATTATGATGAAGTTAATATCATGAAACAATTTGCAATTGATAAGGGGGTTCCATCAGAAGATATTTTTATGGACCATGCTGGGGTTTCTTCTTATGATAGTCTATATCGTGCAAAAGAAATTTTTGATGTAAAAAACTTAGTGATTGTAACCCAAAAGTATCATTTGTATCGTTCTTTGTATATTGCGAATCAATTAGATTTACATGCCTATGGTATTAGTAGTAACTTAAGAGAATATCCTGGACAGTGGTATCGAGAACTAAGAGAGATTTTAGCAAGAGATAAAGATTTTATAAAATGTATTTTTAAACCTAAGTCAACAGTTTTAGGAGACAAAATTTCAATTATAACAAGTGGAGATGTAACAAACGATAAATAAGAAAAATCTGTGATATAAGTGTATTTTTGAAAAATTTGTATATACTATAATTAATAATTTAGAAAGGATTGGTGATTATATGATACAAATTAGACCAGTAACAGATTTGCAAAATGATTATAATACAATCGAAAGAGAAGTTTTAGGAAGCGACCAAACGATGTATTTGACAAAAAATGGATATGGTTCTATGGTTATGATGAGTTTAGAAAAATATACGGAGCTAGTTGATAATAAATCAAATGCAGATACCATCGGAATAAAGGAAAATAATAAAAAAGAACATATTGAGATTATTTCTAGGCCCAAAAGATTAGTAGATGAAGATGATGAATAATAAATGAAAGAAGCAAGTTTTAACTTGCTTTTCTTTTTCTTAATTTCTAATTAGGATATATAAGAATTTCCATTGATATGTCAAACAAGACATATTATAATTCTATTAGGAGGGAAAGTATGAGAATTATAAAATACCAAGGGAAAAGTATATTAAAAAAAAGAATTAAAAAAAGATTATGAATTTTTTATAAAAGAAGCAAACAATAATAAAAAAAGCAAAGGTTATGGATTAATCAGAGATAAAAGTAAAATACAACCAGAAATTGCAAGTATTGCATCAGTAGGATTTGGGCTAGCAGCCTTAGTAATAGGAGTAGAAAGAAAATGGATTACCAAGAAAAAAGCATTTGAAAAAGCCAATAAAACATTAGATACATTTTTAAACAATGTAGAATCTACTAATGGATTTTTTTATCATTTTCTTAATATGGAAACAGGTAAAAGAGAATGGGATTCAGAAGTTTCTATTATTGATACAGCCATATTTATTTGTGGGGCACTTCTTGTAGGAGAATATTTTGAAGGAGAAGTAAAAGAAAAAGCAGAATTATTATATAAGCAAATTAATTGGAACTGGTATACGGATAAAAGTCTCAATCAATTTTATATGGGATATTGTAAGGAAAAAGGATTTTGGGGTCATTGGGATATGTATGCAGAACAATTAATGTTATACATTTTAGGAGTAGCATCTCCAACATATCCAATCAATAAAACGATGTATGATTCTATAAAGAAAGAAAAAATGGATTACTTAAATCTAAAAGATATCGTTTATACATATTGTGGAACCCTATTTACCTATCAATATTCACATGCATGGATTGACTTTAGAGGGTTAAAAGATAAAGATGGAATAGATTGGTTCCAAAATTCAAGAAAAGCAACACTTGCTAATAGAGAATATTGCATAAAAAATAGTAACAAATTTAAAACATTTAATGAAAATTCGTGGGGATTAACAGCATGTGTAGGACCGAAAGGTTACTCTGGAGGATTTGGAGCAATGCCTGCACTAGATGATTTAGACAAACAAAATGATGGAACAATTTCGCCTTGTGGTGCGATAGGTTCTATCGTATTTACACCAAAATTTACGATAGAAGCAGTAGAGAATTACTATAATAATTTTCCTAAGCTTTGGGGTAAATATGGCTTTAAAGATGCTTACAATTTAGAGATGGATAAACCTTGGTATGCAGAAGAATGTATTGGTATTGATAAAGGGATTTCTATGATAATGATTGAAAATTATTTTACAGGGCTTATTTGGAAATACTGTATGAAAAATGAGTACATAAAAAAAGGAATAAAACGATTAGGATTTACAAAAGAAAAAGAGGGGATGAAAATATGAAAGATGAAAAATTATATCAGTTATTAAAGCAAATGACAATAGAAGAAAAAATAGGACAACTTGTGCAAGTAGCAGGAGAAACCTTTTTAATGGACAAGGTTGAAGTGACAACAGGCCCATTAAAAGATTTAGATTTGACAAATGAAACCCTATATAATGTTGGCTCTATATTAAATATAGTAGGAACCGAAAAAATAAGAAAAGTACAAGAAGAATATTTATCTAAAAATAGATTAAAAATACCATTATTATTTATGGCCGATATTATAAATGGGTATAAAACTGTTTTACCCATACCACTTGCACAAGGATGTTCTTGGGACAGAAAGGTGGTATATGAATGTACTAGAATAGCGGTAGAAGAAGCAAAGATAGCACGGAACTCATGTTAATTTTTCTCCAATGGTAGATTTAGTAAGAGATTCAAGATGGGGAAGAGTCATGGAAGCAATTGGAGGAGAAGATCCTTATTTAGGAGAAGTATATGCCAAAGCTATGGTTAAATCACATAAAGAAGGAATTGTATCTTGTGTAAAACATTTTGCAGCATATGGTGCAGTAGAGGCAGGAAGAGATTATAATACAGTGGATATGTCGCAAAGAGAATTTAGACAATACTATTTACCAGCATACAAAAAGCAATTGATAGTGGAGCCCAAATGATAATGACGTCATTTAATATTGTAAATGGAATTCCTGCTACTGTAAATAAATGGCTACTAAAAGATTTATTACGAAAAGAATTAGGATTTGAAGGAATCGTCATTTCAGATTATTCAGCAATAGAAGAAACCATTGCACATGGGGTTTCAAAAGACAAAAAAGAGGCAGCTTATAAAGCAATTACGGCAGGAGTAGATATTGATATGATGTCTAATGTATATGCAAACAATTTAAAGCAATTAGTAGAGGAAAACGTAATTTCAGAAAAGTTAATAGATGAAGCAGTTTTGAGAATTTTAAAATTAAAGAACAAATTAGGACTATTTGAAGATCCTTACAAAAATTTAGATACCGAAAAAGAAGAGAAATTTCTATCGAATAAAGAAAATTTAGAAAAGGCAAGAAAGTTAACAGCAAAAACATTCGTATTATTAAAAAATGAAAACCAGTTATTACCATTAAAAACAAATCAAAAGATAGCATTAATTGGACCATATGCAGATAATATTGCCATATTAGGATCTTGGTCAATGTTTTCCGATAAATCCAAAATGACAACTTTAAAAGAAGCATTTGAAGCCAAAATAGGAAAAGAAAATGTAATTTATGCAAAGGGAAGTGAAATTTTAGAAGAAAAAGAAATCAATCAAATATTACAAGCAGATGGAGGAAACACGATTCATATAGAAAACGAAAAAGAAAAATTGGAAAATTATATCGAAGAAGCAATACAAGCAGCAAAACAAGCTAATATAATTGTATTAGCAATTGGAGAACATTATAGGCAAAGCGGAGAAGCTTGTTCAAGAGCTAACATTGAAATTTCTAATATTCAAAAAAGATTATTAAACGAGCTTTCTAAATTAAACAAGAAAATAGTTACTATCCTATTTAATGGTAGACCTATTGTTTTAAAAGATATTGCCAAACAAGTTGATACTTTATTAGAGGTATGGTTTCCAGGGACAGAAGGGGCAAATGCAATTGTGGATGTACTATTTGGAGAGGTTAATCCAAGCGGAAAATTAATAATGAGTTTCCCTCAAAGTACGGGTCAATGTCCAATTTATTATAATCATTATCATACAGGAAGACCACATGAAAGTAATGTGAGATTTGTTTCACGTTATCAAGACATCCCAACAGAAAGTTATTATCCTTTTGGCTACGGATTATCCTATTCTAAATTTATATATTCTGATTTAAAATTAAGTAGTAAAACATTAACTAAAAATTCAAAAATAACAGTAAGTGTAAAAGTAAAGAATGATAGTGATAAAATAGGAGAAGAGGTAGTACAATTATATATTCAAGATTTAGTGGCAAGAGTTGTAAGACCAGTAAAAGAATTAAAAGATTTTAGAAAAGAGCTAATTTTACCGAAAGAAGAAAAAGAAGTAACTTTTGAAATTACAGAAGATATGCTTAAATTTTGGAATGAAAATTCAGAGCTAGATTCAGAAGAAGGAGAGTTTAGCGTATTTATTGGAAGCAATTCAACTGATGTACTATCTGATACTTTTATATTTAAAAAAATTAATACAAGTAATTGCTAAATTTTAAGAAACAGTGTAAAATAATGCTAGAATTGAAACAGAGGAAAAAAGTTATTTGAATATTTTATACAAGAGTGAAGGAAGAGGAAAAATGAACAAAAAATTAGTCAAAGAAAAAATCGAAATCAATAATGTAGAAAATTTTTCAAAATTAGAAAAACTAATGTATCCAGTCAAAAAATATGTAAGTGAAAAAAAGCGATATGGAATGTACAATGATTATAACGAATACAAAAATACGCTAAAATGGTTTCAAGATAGAAAGCAATTAATTTTAAATGACAATAAAGATAAGGTAACTGCTTATTGTATAAAAGACAATAAAAAAGTAATTGGAATTGTATTTTCTGTAACTGGCTATAGTGTAGAAAAATTAATAGATAAACATCTTATAAAAGGGAATGAAAATAAAAGTGCATGTCAATTAACTTGTTTTCACATTGATAAAAATTATAGAGGAATTGGAAAAGATTTTTTAGAAAATTATGTTTTTGAAGATTTAAAAAACAGAAAGATTGATATTGTTTTTATAAAATCAAGTCATAATAAAGCTTTTTCATTATATGAAAGATTAGGAGAAAAAATAGGAGTTTATTTTAGCTTAAGCGAACATCAATTGTATAGAAGACAGGGAAATATCTATAAGGTACAACTTTAGGATAAATAAAAGAAGATACAAAAAATGCCAATTTATAATAGCAACACATTCTCCATTTTTGCTATCTATACTAAATGCTAAAATATATGATAAGAAAGTGTTTGGGATAGTGAAAAGGAAGAATACCCTATGGAAATAATTATGGAATTTCATTTTCAAGTGATAAAATAGAAATGTTTGAGAATTTTATTTTTAAAACATTACAAAATGGATTTTGGAACGAATATTTAGGCAAGGAAAAAGTTTTTATT
>CATOLW010000074.1 GCA_951800935.1 uncultured Clostridium sp. | reverse complement strand
CTATAAATACTAATTCCTCACTTTCCTTTCCTATAATATCTATCTCTCCTTGTCTACATCTAAAATTTCTTTCTATTATTTTATAATTATTCTTTTCTAAATACTTACAGGCTAGGTTCTCTCCCCATTTTCCTATTTCTTGTCTAAAATACATACATATCCTCCTACTACTTTTTCTATATACCCTTGCAATTCTAACATTAGTAATATGTGATTTATTTCTAGCATATTTCTTTTGGATCTTTTATAAATTTCATTTAAAGAAATTGGTTGTTCTGTAATTAGTTGATAAATTTCATTATGTCTTTTATTTTGACATACCTTTCTTTGTTTTTCGACTTTTATCTCTTTTTTCTTTTGAGGCTTTTTATATGGTAGAAATGAAAATTCCTTCATAATATCCTCTACACAAGTTACTACTTTAGCACCTTCTTGAATTAGTCTATTGTTTCCTATTCCATGTTTATCATCTATTTCATGTGGCAAAACAAATACTTTTCTTCCCTGTTGTTTTGCTAATTTAGCAGTAACACTTGTGCCACTTCTATAAGCTGATTCTATTACTAAAATTCCTAAAGCTAGTCCACTTACAATTCGATTTCTTTCTAAAAAATTTTGCGATTTTGCTTTTTCTTCTGGCGGATATTCTGTTATCACTAATCCACTATTTTTTATAATTTGTTGATAAAGTTCTTTGTTTTCTGGTGGGAAAATATGTTTTAATCCATTTCCTAGTACTGCTATTGTTTTTCCCTTTACTTGCAAAGTAGTTTGATGTGCAATGGCATCAATTCCTATTGCCATTCCACTTGCAATGGTGATTCCTTGATACACTAGTTCTTGGGAAAATTGTTTTGCTAATTTTTTTCCGTTTTCGGAGCAAGCTCTTGAACCAATAATGGAAATAATGTTGCTTTTTAATAATTCTACATTTCCTTCTACATATAATTGCTTTGGTGGTTTTTTTATTTTTCTTAAAGATTCTGAATATTTATTATTTTCTATTGTTATAATTTCTAATTTTATCACCTCTTTTGGTAGTATTTAAATATTAGTAATTCCAATATTTCCTATCTAAGTTTCTATATTGTATTGCTTCTGCAATATGTTTTCCTTTGATGTTTTCACAATTATCTAAGTCTGCAATTGTTCTTCCTACTTTTAAAATTTTATGATAAGCTCTTGCACTTAGTCCTAATTCTTGAAAAGCTGTTTCTAACAAATATTTACTTTTAGTTTCTAATTTACAAAATTTTTCTATTAATGGGGGAGTTAATTCCGAATTTGAAAAAATATGATATTTTTGATATCTTTCTACTTGTATTTTTCTTGCTTGGTTGACTCGATTCCTAATTTCTTTTGAAGTTTCTATTTTGTTTTCTTCCTCTAATTGATTATATTTAACTTTATCTACTTCTATATGAATATCAATTCGATCTAAAAGTGGTCCACTGACTCGACTCATATATTTTTTTATTTGCTCTGGTTTACAACAACATTGTTTTTCTTGATTTCCAAAATAGCCACATTGGCAAGGGTTCATACTAGCAATTAGCATAAATTTACTTGGATAAGTAATGGTTGTATTTAATCTACTAATGGTTATTTTTCTATCTTCTAATGGTACTCTTAAGGATTCTAAAGCACTTCGATTAAATTCTGGCAATTCATCTAAAAATAATACTCCTAAATGAGATAAACTGATTTCTCCGTGGTTTAGGGTTTCTTCCTCCACCAATTAAAGATGCTGGTGTGATAGTATGATGAGGACTTCGAAAGGGCCTTTTTTCCATGAATGGTTCTTTTTTAGAAATTAAACCTAATATACTATATATTTTTGTAACCTCTAGTGCTTCTTCTCGTTTCATGTTTGGTAAAATGCTCGGTAAACTTCTTGCTAGCATTGTTTTTCCTGAACCTGGTGAACCGAATCAATAAGCAATTATGTCCTCCACTAGCTGCCACTTCTAAGGCTCTTTTTGCATTTTCTTGTCCTTTTACTTCTAAAAAATCAAATTCATATTCTATTTCTTTTCTTGAATTGCTTTTTATATTTTTACTTGCTTCTATTTTTTTGCTTCCCTTTAAGTAATCTACCACTTCTTTTAAATGACCCACTGGTAAAATTTCTATTCCTTCTAATTTTTTTATTTCTTCTTCATTTTGCTTTGGTATTACGATTCTTTTTACGCCTAATCTTTTGGCTTCAATACATATTGGCAAGATTCCATTTGTTTTTTCTATCTTTCCATTTAAAGATAGTTCTCCTATAAAAACAGTTTCAATTAAGATTTCTCCTAAATTGGGGTTGCTTATATTTCTATTGGCAATCAAAATTCCTATTGCTATGGGTAAATCAAATGTAGATCCTTCTTTTCTAGTATTGGCTGGCGATAAGTTTACTATGATTTTTCTACTTAAAAATTCTATGGAAGAATTCCTGATAGCTGCTTTTACTCTTTCTTTGGATTCTTTTACACTAACATCTGGTAGTCCAACAATTTGAAAGTCTGGTAATCCATTCGATATATCTACTTGAACAGCTACTAAATAGCCATCTAATCCTTGTAATGCCATACTTTTTGTAATTGCTAACATTATTTCCTTTCTACTTATATAGCTTAAATATCTGAGGCCATTTTTATAGATAAAATCGATTGTAGGAATGTTTTAAATGATCTTTTATAAAATATATTGATTTTGGGGATTGTTAATCTTAAAAAGATTTGAAATTATAATTTTATTTTGGAGTACAATGACGATGACCTCAGATATTTAAACTATATAAGATTTAATTGGTGATAAAATACGATTAAAATTGTTTGAATAAATTGTTTTTGATCCTTAACTATTTTTTAGTATAAACCAATTTCCATTTTTTGTCAATAGTTTTTTGAAAATTTTTTCAAGTTTTATCAAATTAGCATTATTTTTTCTGAATTTTGTCGAATAAAAAAAGCAATCCTAGGATTTCCTATTAAATGTAAATTTAAGAAAATTTTAGGATTGCCCTCTTTATTTTAATCTCTTTTACTCCTCTGGCTCAATGACAGGAATTAATACTTTCTTTAATTTTATTGTACTTTTAAATCCCTCTGACATATCATCATAATATTTTAAAATTAGATCTACTAATTCATTTCCATTAATGGATTTTATGATTGGATGCTTGTCTAAATAGTCTCTAGCATTTTTGCTATAATCTGACAATGTTACGAATAAACCATAATCACCTTCGTCCATAGTTCCTTTTAGTGATTGTACTGTAGCTTCTTTAATATTTTCATTTTGACTTTTTACTTGTACTACAATTCTTGGTGGTAATTCATCTTTATAAGCAATGATATCTCTTCCATTATCTCCTCCTTGTTTACTAGCTTTGGTTCTATATCCCATTGCATTTAATAAATCTTCTACCACTTTTTCTAATGAATATCCTTTAAAATTTTTATTTAATGCTTTTAATATATAGTCTTTCGTGCTTTCTAATATTGTTTCAGAGGTTGCTATTACATCTTCTTCATTTTCTTGGTCATCTTTTTTGATCTTCTTATCATATATAGCTTTTATAAATTCTTCTGCATAATGTTTTACTCTAAAAAATGATAGAAAAGATCCTATTTCATATAGTGCACCTTGCGAAAATTCGCTTCGTGGCAATTTTTTTAACCATTTTACTTTTCTTTTTTGCTTGTATTCTGATTCTTTGCTGTCAAAGAAGTATTCTCCTTCTATTCTTCCTATGTTAATCATTCTGTTAAATTTTGTTGGATATATTACATAGTCTCCAATTTTAGCTTCATTGACAAATCGATATAGTTGTCCTGCTGAACCTGCAATGGATTGCTTTGATTTGTTTGGATATGTTTTGCTATAGACTTTGTAATAGTCTTCTCGGTTTGCTTTTATTTTAGCTAAGTCTCCTACTTCACTCCATCCAATAGCTATTACTCCATCGTCCAATAATAGTCTTTCGTTGTTGGTGTTGTGAATTCCCCATACTGCTATTTCGTTACTCATTGTTTTTCTCCTTTTTTTATATTTCTTTGTTTTTACTGTTTATATCATAAATTTGTTTTTTTCTCAACAGGTTCTCCTATATTTTTACAATTGTTGCATAAGTCTCTTCTCTGGTTTGCTTTTTATATTAATTTGTGATATAAGTAATATGCTTATATGTAAATGCAGAAAGGAGGAAGTTCGAAATGGCAAGGAAACCAGTTCCTAAGCCAGAACCGCAGTCTATTCCTAAGGCTGCATAAGTCTTCTTCTGCACCAGAATGATATAGTGCTGGTGTATTTTTTGGATTCTCTTCTAAATAATTTAGTTGAGGATCCTTCTTTTTATCTTATATATGTTTGTAGTTTTGTTGTATGGCTCGGTTTTGTTTGTATTTTATGTTAATTTATGGTACAATTAAAGCATACTATAAATTCAAAAAGGAGTGTTTTTATATTTCAAACAAAATGTAACTTTGCATGCTGGGAGTGTACACATATGTGCAAAATGGTTCAGTATTTTCGGCTTCCTGAACAGGATTTTAATAAGTTTGTGATAGATAACTTAAAAGCTAAAGCTGGAACACTTATTACTATAGGATATGATTATGCTGTTGTTGATCAAGGTTTAAAAGAAACAGCTGTCGCTTTAAGTATAGCACGCAAAAAATTTCTTAAAAAATATCACTTCTAAGTGCCAATAAGTAAATTATATTGGTCATCTCTATTAGCTCCATTCTCGAAAGAGTTTGGAGCTTGTCTTATTTGGTACTAGTTTTATAAACTTCTGCCACACTGTTTTTATATTATTTCTAATTCTACTTATGAAAATTAGCATTGTATCATCTTGTATTTATAAATATACTATTTATGTTCCAGTATAACTGAAAATTTTTCATTATAAAGTTTTGGATGTACTGGTAGTTTATTTGTAATAAAGAGTTCTTAAAATATCGTTCTAGTGATTAAAATTTGCTTATAAAAGTTATTTATTTATGATCTTCGGGTTATGAGCGAGACTTGACGGCTTTTTGCCTCTTTGTGAAAATTAGAGTTTTTGTTGGTATTTAGGTATTTTCAAGAGTTTTAGTTTATGGAACATTTGTGCATTTTTAGGGCATTTTTGGAGAGGATTTTACCCAATTTTTACCCAACTCGTGTAGTACGTTTGTTCTTAGATATTTGGCTCTTGTAGGTATTTTTTGAAAATGAAAAATTTTAATTTTGGAGGTAGATTTTTATGAGTGATTTAAGAGAAGTTAATGAGGATATTTTGAAAGATTGGTTAGATTTTAGAGAGGATACTATTGCTAGTCTTACTTGTGCAGAAGATAAAAGACATTTTATTTGTTTTGAGGAGATTGCTGAAAAGATTCTAAGGAATGTTCCTGAACAGAATAAAAAGTATGTTGAGAAACAGTTAAAACTGCTTGATGATAATTTCTTTGATTATATTTGCTATTGGAATGAGAAGTATTATAGGAATGGATTTTGTGATGGAGTGCAGTTGATTGGTGGATGCTTTTATAAGTAAGAAAAAGCCCAGAGTTTATTCTCTGGGTTATGTACTTATTTTAATTAATTGCAAAATGACCAACTATCTGAGATATCTTCAATTTTTAGATATAATTTACTTTCTTTAAGTGGTACTATATCATATATTTTTAATCCGTTTTCATATTTTAAAAATATAATATTCTCATTTGAAATAAAAGAAAAATATGTATCTTTATCTTTAATGTAAGCCAATCTATATTCCATAAATCCTCTTAACCCTTCACTTAATTTTTTTGCAACAGATTGTAGCTTATCGATATCCATTGTTTGATTTTTAAAATACAAATTATATGGTATAAAATAAAGTATATTTTTATCTTTTTCTATATTACGTATATAGTCTTTCACCAACTTTTGAACATTATCTAATTTTGATTTAGGCATATTATTAATATTCTTAATATCATTTTCAGATAAACCTTTTAATATATTAATAAAAATATATTTTTTCCATTTTCCTGTTTTCCTACTTGCTCCATATATTATAGCTCCGTTCTTGTCCATTGTAATAGTTTCATTATAGTGAAACATATTTTCTATCGTTTTCTTATCAACCAATAACTTATAATCCATTGAATAAATTCCATTTGTTATATCGGATTCACCATTAGATTGTTTCTCAATGATAGCAAATTTCTTATTACCTTTATCTTTAACAAATCTAGATTTATTTATAAATTCAGTAAGGTAATCTTCATAATTTGTTTTAAAATTTCCAATAAAGTCCTTTTTTACAAATCCAATTTCTAATGTTTTAATTCTCAATTCATTTGGTTCATTATCTTTATTAATCATAGAATCATTCCTTTAAATATTATCATATTTTTTCAACCTTCATTATCTTGTTTGAAAGATCCAACATACTTATT
>CATOLW010000073.1 GCA_951800935.1 uncultured Clostridium sp. | reverse complement strand
GAAAAAAGAAGCAATTGAAGAAAAAGTTTTAATGGAAAAAGATGAATTTGATATATTTGGTGGAATAGCACAAGATATGTCTAAAGTTTCTAAAATTAAAAATAAAAAACACAGAGAAATAGCAAAAGATAAATTTGTAATATTGGATATTACAAAAAGTACGAAACAAATTGGTTACAAATTAGCACTAGAAAAAGTAATAGAAAATGTCAAAAAAGCTTTACAAAAAGTAACGATTTCTGAAGACTTACCAGTCTATAAAGCGATTCAAGAAGAATTGTTGGATGAAAAGCAGATTAATGTGTTTGATATTAGTCCAGAAGCGGAAATGAAAGAAGCGATTAAACAAGGAAAATCTAAATTAAATTTTTATAAAATAAATCTAAAACGTGGTAGCAATGCCATTAGCTTTACCAACAATATTTTCTATGATAATCAAAACAAAACATTACCACTTGGACAAGATTTATCTACTAAAATTTTAGTAGATGTTGCTAAGCTAGATATGAAATTAAAGAAAAAGAAAACTTTTAAAATAATTGACTTTGAAAGTGAAAAAGATTTTGCACCAATTACTTTAAAAACTATTCGTGTTTTTGAATATGATACATAAAAGAACAAAAAAACCTCTTGTTACATATAATGAACTAAAATTATAGGTAAAGGAGGTTTTTTTTGTATGAAAAGAAGAAAAAAGTGCATATTTATATCTTTTATCATTTTAAGTTTTCTATTTTTTGCAGATGTTAATGTAACTTATGCTTTAACACCAAGCGCAGATCCTAGATATCAAGGAATTGATGTTAGTAATTGGCAAGGACACATAGATTATAGGCAAGTACGTGAAAGTGGCATTGAAGTAGTCTATATCAAAGCGAGTCAAGGAAGTAATATCAAAGATGCTTATTTTGATATCAATTATGAAAATGCCAAAGCCAATGGACTAAAAGTAGGATTTTACCATTTTTTAACAGCGACCAGTACACGGAGAAGCAGAACAAGAAGCCAGATTTTTTGCTTCTGTGATAGCTGGTAAACAACCAGACTGTAAGTTGGTTATGGACTATGAAGTTTTTGGAGGAGTAAGCATAGAAGAATCAAACAACATAGCTCAAGTGTTTTTGGAAAGTGTTAAAAGACTAACGAACAAAGAGGTAATTGTATATAGTGACTTATCAAATGCTAGAGATAGGTTTAATCGAAATATTGCCGATAATTATGAACTATGGATTGCTTATTATGGAGATTATAATAGCTTAAGATATGTAGAAACAAGTTGGGAAAGATGGATTGGAGTACAATATACGGATAGAGGATATGTCCCAGGAATTCGAGGAAATGTGGATAGGGACTTATATACAGAAAATATCTTTTTATCTGATACAAGTCAAATACCAAATACAGAAAATCCAAATGACAGCGTTAATACAGAAACAATTTTTTATACAGTACAAAGTGGGGATACCTTATCAGAAATTGCTAGTCGCTATGGAACAACTGTACAAGAACTAGTTGATATCAATCATTTAGCCAATCCAAATTTAATTTATCTAGGTCAAAGTTTAAGAATTGCAACTAATTCAACGCAAACTGGAGCAGAAACACGAGGAACAGGAAGCATTGTATATACGGTACAGCGAGGAAATACTTTATCACAAATAGCAAATGCCTATGGTGTTACTGTTGCACATATAGTAGAAATAAACAATTTGACTAATCCAAATTTGATTTATCCAGGAGAAAAATTAAGAATTACAGAAAGTACAAGTACAAATCTAAATCCAATTACCCAAAACAATTTTTATACAGTACAAAGTGGAGATACCTTATCAGGAATTGCTAGAAGATATGGTGTTACTGTTCAATATTTAGTGAATTTAAATGGTATTCGTAATCCAAATTTAATCTATGCAGGTCAAATGTTAAGAGTTTCATAAATTTTGGAAAAAATCTAGACAAGAAAAAAAATATGTGCTAATATATACTAGTACATATTTTAGATGCCGATGTGGCGGAATTGGTAGACGCACTGGATTCAAAATCCAGCGGGAAACCATGTGGGTTCGAGTCCCACCATCGGTACCAACAAAATATAGGAGCATTTTATTATGAAAATTCAAATGATAGGAACAGGAAATATAGCAGCTACTTCTAATAGTGCAAGTGTACTAATAAATGACCACATTCTATTTGACATGCCAAACGGAAACTTAAAAGCCATGATAAGACAGAATATAGACATCTTAAAAATTGACACAGTGATTATTTCTCATACACATGCAGACCATTGTTTTGATATTCCATTTTTTTTATGGTATAAAGAAAATTATAAAAAAGATGAAGGACAAGTAGCAACTAAAATTATTACAGACGAAATTACAAGAAAAACAGTAGAAACAATAATTGATTTATCATATTTTAATTCATCCAAAAGAGCAAAAAAAGAATTTAAAGACTTTAGTCAAATAACCAATATAGGGAACTTAGAAGTAATCAATGAACCAATGCAACATAAAGGAATTTCATATGCGAATGGATATAAGATAAAAGAAAATGATATAAGTATAGGATTAACAGGAGATGCAACAATTTGTGAGGGAGTAAAAAACTTAGCAGCTCAAGTGGAGTACTTAATTTCAGATGTAACATTGGAAGAAGGAGATAATTCTCATATGGGAATCAATAACCTATTAGAACTATTAAAAGAAAATCCAAACTTGAAAGTCATTCCTATTCATATGCAAGATAAGACAAAAAATAAACTAAAAGAACAAAATTTAGAAAATTTAATAATATTAGAAGATGGAGACATTTTAGAAATCTAGACAGAGGAGAATAAAAAAATAAAAAATGCACATAATTTTTTATAGAAGATGTAAAATAAAGTTAAGGAGGAAAATAAAATGGAATTAAAAGGAACAAAAACAGAACAAAATCTAATGGAGGCATTTGCAGGAGAATCACAAGCAAGAAATAAATATACTTATTTTGCAAGTAAAGCTAAAAAAGAAGGATATGAGCAAATAGCAGCAATTTTTCAAGAAACAGCAGACAATGAAAAAGAGCATGCAAAAATTTGGTTTAAGCTATTACAAGGAGGTAACATTCATACAACATCAGAAAACTTAAAAGCAGCAGCAGAAGGAGAAAACTATGAATGGACAGATATGTATGACAGAATGGCAAAAGAAGCAAAAGAAGAAGGTTTTGACCATATTGCTTATCTTTTTGAAGAAGTAGGAAAGATAGAAAAAGAACATGAAGAAAGATACAAAAAATTATTAGAAAATGTAGAAGATGGGCTAGTATTTAGTCGTGATGGAGATAAAATCTGGAAATGCAGAAACTGTGGACATATTGTAATTGGAAAACAAGCTCCAGAAATTTGTCCAGTTTGTAGCCACCCAAGAGCATATTTCGAAATCAAAGCAGAAAATTATTAATAAAAGTAAGCAAAAGGCTTTATTCTTAAAAAGGATAAAGTCTTTTTTCTTTGAATTACTTGAAAAATAAAGGAAAAAGTCATATAATATAAGCTACAAACAATAAAATAAATGAAGGAGAAAATGATGCCTAAATTTTTTGTAACAACAGAACAAATAAGAAATGAAAAAATTACAATTATAGGAAAAGATGTCAATCATATTAAAAATGTGCTAAGAAAAAAACAAGAAGATGAAATAATAATATGTAACATAGACACAGCAAAAGATTATTTATGTGAAATCACAAAAATAGAAGAAGAACAAATCACAGGAAGAATAATAGAAGAATTAGATAGTAATTCAGAATCTAACATAGAAGTAACTATCTTACAAGGACTTCCCAAAGCAGATAAAATGGAATTAATCATTCAAAAATCAGTAGAATTAGGAGTTTATGCGATTACCCCAGTAGAAATGAAACGTTGTGTTGTAAAACTAAATGAAAAAGACAAAAAGAAAAAAATAGACAGATGGCAAAAAATAGCAGAAGTAGCTAGCAAACAAAGTGGAAGAAATCGAATTCCTAAGATTGATGAGATAAAAACAATCAAAAATATTTGTAATTTATGCCAAGAATATGATATAGTAATAGTGGCTTATGAAAAAGAAAAAGAAAATAAGTTAAAACAAGAACTAGAAAAATTAAAAGCACAAAACCAAATTAATTGTTTAAAAATTGCTATTTTAATAGGACCAGAAGGCGGGATTGAAGAAACAGAAATTGAAATGTTAAAAAAAGCAGGAGCAAAAATTATAACCTTAGGAAATAGAATTTTAAGGACAGAGACAGTAGCATTAAATGTCTTGAGTATTATTATGTATGAATTTGAATAAAGAAAGGGTTAAAAAATGGTAACAGACTTAGTAAAAAAAGAAGAGAATAAAAAGGAAAAGAAAAAAATGCCCAAAGAAATATCACAAGAAATTGTAAAGAAAATGTTTGGAAATTTATTAAGAGCAGTAGGAATTATGCTTTACTTTATTATATTAAATTTAGCACACACTACCATGCAACTAGAAAGACTAATAGGAGATATTGAAGTTTTTGCAGGTGCTTTTTTAGTAATTGGTATCTTATTATTAGAAAAAGCCTATAAAAAAGATAATGGAAGTACTGCTATAACAGGAATTGAATTTTTATTATTATCCTTACATAGTTTATCCATTATGCATGTAATTACTATTTTTAAATATGATTTTAGACTTTATTTGTTAACATCTTCCTATGTAATAGCGATTTATTATGTATTAAAAGCAATTATATTATATACAAAAGGAAGAAAAGACTACTTAAACAGTTTAAGTGATATCTCAGAAATTGTAAAAAAAGAAGAACCAATCAAAAAGGAAGCTAAAAAAAGAAAGGAAGAAACACCAAAACAAGGATCAATAGAAGAACTAAAAGAAGAAGCAAAAGAAGAAGCAAAAGCAGAGCAAAAAATCACAATGGAACATAAAGGAAACAAAAAGAAGAATAAAAGAAACAAGAAAAAAAGAGGGAAAAGAAAATGATAAAAAGTATGACAGGCTATGGAAAAGGAACACTAACTAAGAACCAAAAAGAATATCAAGTAGAAATAAAAAGTGTAAATCATAGATATTTAGATATCAGTGTAAAAATGCCAAAAGTTTTAAGCTACTTAGAAGAAACTGTGAAAAAAGAGATAGCAACAAAAGTAAAAAGAGGAAAAATTGACGTTTTTATTACTTTTCAAAACAACATGGCAGAAGGAAAAGAAATCAAAATTAATACAGAAATTGCTAAAATTTATATTGATGAATTAAAAAAATTAGCAAAACAAGAAGAAATTTCAGCTAACATTGAAGTAACAGAAATATCAAAATTTCCAGATGTCTTAACGATTCAAAACAACCAAGAAGATGAAACTATAAAGTTAGAATTACTAGAAACGCTTAGACAAGCAATAGATGATTTAGTACAAATGAGAACCATAGAAGGTAAAAAAATAGCAGAAGATTTATTAACAAGAATAAAAGAAATTCAAGGAACTGTAAAAGAAATATCTTCACTTTCTACTGGACTTATTGAAGAATATGTAGTAAAATTAGAGGGTAGAATAAAAGAAATACTAAAAAACCAAGAAATTGACCAAGCGAGATTAGCACAAGAGGTTGTCATATATGCTGATAAGTGTTCAGTAGAGGAAGAAGTAACTAGATTAGAAAGCCATATATCACAATTTGAAAAATTATTAAATTCAGAAGGAGCCATTGGGAAAAAATTAGATTTCATCATACAAGAAATGAACCGAGAAACCAATACCATTGGCTCAAAAGCAAATAATTTAGAAATTACAAATGATGTAATTGATGTAAAAACAGAACTAGAAAATATAAGAGAACAAATACAAAATATAGAATAAAAGAAATGGAGGAAAAAGAATGCAATTAGTAAACATTGGATTCGGAAATATTGTTTCATCTGAAAGAATTGTAGCAATTGTAAGTCCAGAATCAGCACCAATCAAAAGAATGGTACAAGAAGCAAAAGATAACAAAACAGCAGTAGATGCTACTTATGGAAGAAGAACAAGAGCCGTTTTGATTATGGACTCAGGTCATATTATTTTATCAGCTGTTCAACCAGAAACAGTAGGAGGTAGAATTGATAAATCAATTTCTCAAGAATTCGAAAAATAAAAAAGAAAGGAAGATAAAAAATGATAGTAAAGCCAACAGTAGGAGAATTATTAACCAAAGCACAAAACAGATATGAATTAGTAATTGCAACAGCGAGAAGAGCAAGACAATTGGCAGAAGGAGAGGAAGCAAAAACAAAGGTAAAAGAAGAATCACCAGTAACACTAGCTGCCAATGAAATAGCAGAAGGGAAGGTAACGATATGTTAGTCATATTATCTGGTGTAGCAGGAGCAGGAAAAGATACAATCAAAAAAGAACTAATTAAGAGGATGGAAAATGTGGAGTCACTTCCATCTTTTACTTCTAGACCAATGCGTGAAGGAGATATAGAAGGACAAACCTATAATTTTGTAAGTCGTGAAGAATTTGAAACAATGATAAAACAAAAAGAATTTTACGAATATGACATT
>CATOLW010000072.1 GCA_951800935.1 uncultured Clostridium sp. | reverse complement strand
ACTATTATGTGCAAATGGCACTTGCTTGGGCAGTTTCTATTTGTTTAATTAAATTTTATGATAAAACAATAAAGTATTTAAGGACAGCTAAACTAGACCACTTTACCTACAATAAGGCTTTACAAAAGGCAAGAGAGTCTTATCGAGTATCGGAAGAACAAAAAGAGCTTTTAAAAAAGATGAAGAAAACTATTTGCTAAAATAAAGTTTTGTGTTATAGTAAGAAAAGATAAAAAATAAGGAGAGAAAAACAAATGGAAGAAGAAATAAAAAAAGCAAATAAAAAACCAAAAAGAATGGCAAAAGAAGAAATAGAAAAAAAGAAAAAGAAAATCACCAAAATTTTCTTTATTCTAGTAGCAATTATAATACTAGCTATCGTAGCATTAATTGCAAACGACTTTATTATATTAGATAAAAATAAAAAGACAAATTTAGTAATTAACAACAAAAATGTTACGGCTAATTTAAAAAATGAGGTTTTAATTGAAAATAACACAATATACCTTTCAAAAGCAGATGTTAGTAATTTTTTTGACAAATATATTTATGATGAAGAACAGTCCAATCAAATTATAACTACTTATGATAAGAAAATAGCAGCTATAGGATTTGAAGAAAATACGATTACGATCAATGGATCTGAAAAGAAAATTTATGCTCATGCTATTAAAAAAGATAATACGGAATATTTACCAATTTCAGAAATGAAGGACGTTTACAATATTGAACTTCAAAACATGGAAAATAGTAAAGTTGTTACCATAGATTCTTTAAACAAAGAACAAAAAAGAGCAATTGTTGCTTCTAATATAGCAGTTAAATCTTCTACAAATTTTATTGCAAAAACAGTAGACCGAATCAAAAAAGGAGAAAGTGTTATTGTTATATCTACTGAAAAAGGTTATAGTAGAGTTCGAACAGAAAAAGGAAAACTAGGATATGTAAAATCAGACAAGCTTGAAAATGAATACTTAGTTCGTGAAGAAATGGAAGAAGAAAAACAAGTAGAAGGAAAAATTAATTTAACATGGGAATTTTTTTCAAAATATGGTTCTGCACCAGATAGAAATGGTACAACAATAGAAGGTGTTAATGTTGTATCACCAGCCTTTTTCTACTTAGATGAGAAAGGGAATTTTAAAGAAAATATTGGAACAAAAGGACAAGCTTATATCGAATGGGCTCATGCTAATGGTTATAAAGTTTGGCCAATGTTTTCTAATGCAGAAGCTGCAACAGAAAGCTTATCCATCACTTCTAATATTGTAAATAGTTATGAAAAAAGACAAGAACTGATTGAAAAACTTGTTAATAGTTGCGTAAAATATAAATTAGATGGAATTAATGTAGACTTTGAAAATATGAAACAAGAAGATAAAGATATGTTCTCTCGATTTATCATTGAATTAACGCCTAGACTAAAGGATATAGGATTAGTTACTTCAGTAGATGTAACAGCACCAGATGGAGGAGAAACTTGGTCTATGTGCTTTGATAGACATGTAATTGGAAATGTAGCAGATTATATTGTATTTATGGCATATGATCAATATGGTGTATCGAGTTCAAAAGCAGGAACAACAGCAGGGTTTGATTGGGTTAAATTAAGTTTAAATAAATTTTTACAAACAGAAGAAATCGATTCTGATAGAATTATTTTAGCTGTTCCATTTTACACAAGAGTTTGGACGACCAATGGAGAAGGAAAAACAAGTAGCAATACTGTAACCATGAAGAATACAGATAAAGTTATTCCAGATGGCATAGAAAAGCAATGGGATGACCAATTAAAACAAAATTATGTGGAATACACAGAAAATGGAAACAAGAAACAAATTTGGATAGAAGATCTAGATTCTTTGAAAGCAAAGATATCTTTGATTCAGGAAAACAATTTAGCAGGTATTGCCTCTTGGCAAAAAGGAATGGAGTCAGATGAGGTTTGGAGGATGTTTCAAGAAGAATTAGGATTATAACATATAAAAGGAATAATTAAGGATGGTCCTTAATTATTCCTTTTAAACAAAATAAACAAAAAAACCTAAAAAACTGCTTGACAATGCGAAATTTGACATATATAATGATAAAAAAGCACATTTTGGAGGTATATAAGACACATATGCAAAACGAAAATGTATTCTACACAACCAATCAATATGATAATTTAACAGATGAACAAATCGTATCTCTCATCAAAGAAGGGGACGAAAAAGCTTTATCTTATTTATTAGAAAAATACAAAAACCTAGTAAATGTAAAAGTAGGGAAGTACTTTATCATTGGAGCAGAAAAAGAAGACATTATACAAGAAGGAATGATAGGCCTATTTAAAGCCATAAAAAGCTTTAATGAAGAAAAACAAAACACATTCAAATCATTTGCTAATATTTGTATTGAAAGACAATTAATAACCGCCATCAAAAGTTCAAACAGGCAAAAACATATGCCTCTAAACTCATATTTGTCATTAAATACATCAGCCTATGACAATAATGAAGATGATAGTGTAGAATTAATTGACACATTTGATAGTAAAACAGTAGAAGACCCTTTAGAAACCGTAATGAAAAAAGAATATTACCATGAAATAGAAACAGCAGTAGACAAGCACCTAAGTAAATTCGAAAAACAAGTTCTAAACAGATTTATCAAAGGAGAAAGCTACATAACCATTGCCGAGAAACTAGATTCTCCTGTCAAATCTGTTGACAATGCCATACAAAGAATTCGTAAAAAGGCAATAAAAAATATGTTCAATGAAAACGAATAACTAAGAAAACAAAAAAGAAGAAAAAGATTAATAAAGAATAAAAATAAAAGTTGTTAGAAAAAACAATCTAGCAACTTTTTTAATATATGGGGCTTCCAACGGGAATTGAACCCGTGACCTCTACCTTACCAAGGTAGCACTCTACCAACTGAGCTATGGAAGCATGTCGTATTGGGGACGTTTCTTTTTGCGACATTTTGTCGCATTTGGGACACATCTCTTTAAAAGACTTTCTCATTATACAACAAGAATTTAAAAAAGTAAATAATTTCTATTGACTTTTTTTAAAAAACATATTAAAATTATATTGTCAAGTAAAAAAATACAAAAACTAGTAAGAGAAAAAGTAAGATAGAGGTTACTTTTAGAGAGAATTGGTCATAGGCTGAAAGCCAATTTAAGAAAACATATTCTGAAAAACTAACTCTTCAAAAGTTCCTAGCGAACAAGTTAGGCGGAAAAGAACCGTTATCTTCTTAATCAATTAAGTAAAAAATAGGATGGAACCGTGTAAATATATTACACTCCTATGGATAAAATATTATCCATTGGAGTGATTTTTTTAAATTAAATACTTTCAATTGGATAAAGAAGGAGGAATTTTTATGATTAAAGTTTCATTAAAGGATGGCTCTATTTTAGAAGTAGAAGAAGGGATTTCAATTATAGAAGTAGCCAAAAGAATTAGTGAAGGATTAGCAAGAAATGCTACTTGTGGGGAAGTAGATGGAGAAGTAAAAGATCTAAGATTTGAATTACGAAAAGATTGTAATTTAGTAATTCATACTTTCCAAAATGAAGATATAGAGGGGAAAAAGGCTTATTGGCATACAACTTCTCACATTATGGCACAAGCAGTAAAAAGATTATTTCCAAAGGCAAAAATTGCAATTGGGCCAGCTATTGATGAAGGATTTTACTATGATTTTGATGTAGAAAAACCTTTTACAGATGAAGATAAAGCTAATATTGAAGAAGAAATGAAAAAAATCATCAAAGAAGATATAAAAATAGAAAGATTTTCTCTACCAAGAAACGATGCCATTGAACTAATGAAAGAAGAACCATATAAAGTAGAATTAATTCAAGATTTACCAGAAGGAGAAGAAATTAGTTTTTACCAACAAGGAGATTTTACTGATTTATGTGCAGGACCTCATTTAGAAAGTACAGGAAAAGTAAAGACTGTTAAAATCTTAGCTTCATCAGGAGCTTATTGGAGAGGTAGCGAAAAAAATAAAATGCTACAAAGAATTTATGCGATATCTTTCCCAAAAGCATCTATGTTACAAGAGCATTTAGACTTATTAGAAGAAGCAAGACAAAGAGACCATAGAAAAATAGGAAAAGAACAAGAATTATTTATGACACATGAATTAGTTGGCTCAGGACTTCCAATGTACTTACCAAATGGAGCAACAATTCGAAGAATCCTAGAAAGATATATTGCCGATAAAGAAGTAGCATTAAACTACAACCATGTGTATACGCCATCACTTGCCAATGTTCAATTATATAAAACAAGTGGACATTGGGATCATTATAAAGATGACATGTTTCCTGTTATGAAAATGGAAAATGAAGAAATTGTTCTAAGACCAATGAACTGTCCTCATCACATGTTAATCTATAAAAATAAATTACATTCTTATCGTGATTTACCAATTCGAATTGGAGAATTAGCACACGACTTTCGATATGAATCAAGTGGCAGTGTTTGTGGATTAGAAAGAGTTCGTGAAATGTGCCAAAATGATGCTCATATCTTTGTAACGCCAGAGCAAATTAAAGAAGTATTTGGAGAAGTTGTAAAACTAATTTTATCTGTATATGAGGATTTTGGTTTTGACAATTATACATTCCGCTTATCTTTAAGAGATAAAAATGATAAAGAAAAATATTTTGATGATGACCAGATGTGGGACAATGCAGAAAGTCAATTAAGAGAGATTTTAACTGAATTAGGAATTAATTTCTATGAAGCAGAAGGAGAAGCAGCTTTCTACGGACCAAAATTAGACGTTCAAATCAAAACAGCCATTGGACATGATGTAACTATATCAACTTGCCAATTAGACTTCTTATTACCACAAAGATTTGAGTTAGAATACATTGGAGAAGATGGGCAAGCACATAGACCAGTCGTTATTCATAGAGCAATCTTAGGAACCTTTGATCGTTTCTTATCTTTCTTGATAGAAGAATACAAAGGTGCATTTCCAGCTTGGCTTGCACCAACACAAGTAAAAATTCTACCAATTACAGATAAACAACATGAGTATGCCAAACAAATAAAAGACCAATTATTCAAAAAAGGAATTCGTGTTATATTAGACGATAGAAATGAAAAAATAGGTTATAAAATAAGAGAAGCACAACTTGAAAAAGTACCATATATGTTAGTTATTGGTGAAAAAGAAGTAGAAGCAAATACTATAGCCATTCGTTCTAGAAAAGAGGGAGACTTAGGAACTATGAGTGTGCCAGATTTTGAAGAAAAACTTTTAGAAGAAGTAGAAAATAAAAGTAAATAAGTGAAGGGAACTAGACCTGTCCCCAAACACGACAAAAAGGGGGCAATTGTGCCTGTCCCAAACACGACAAAGGAGATTGATAATAAATGAAAATTGGAATTGTAGGATTGCCAAATGTAGGAAAAAGTACAATGTTTAACAGTATTACAAAAGCAGGAGCAGAATGTGCTAATTATCCGTTTTGTACGATAGAACCAAATGTTGGAGTGGTTGGAGTGCCAGATGAAAGACTAGATAAACTAACTGAAATGTATAAACCACAAAAAACAACATATGCGGTAATTGAATTTGTAGATATTGCAGGTCTTGTAAAGGGAGCAAGCAAGGGAGAAGGATTAGGAAATAAGTTTTTATCCCATATTCGTGAAACAGATAGTATTTGCGAAGTGGTAAGATGTTTTGAAGATTCTAATGTAGTACATGTTGATGGAAATGTAGATCCAATAAGAGATATTGAAACAATCAATTTGGAATTGATTTTTGCTGATATTGAAACTGTTAATAAAAGACTAGATAAAGCTAGAAAGAATTTAAAAGCAGACAAAAAATATCAACAAGAAATTGATTTGTTAGAGAAAATAAAAGAAAATCTAGAAAATGGAATATCTGCCAGAGCAATTGATTTTAATGAAGAAGAACAAGAAATGGTAAAAGAAATGTTTTTATTGACAACAAAACCAATTTTATATATTGCTAATGTTTCAGAAAACCAATTAGAAGATGCTCAAAATGACGAATTAGTAAAGAAAGTAAAAGAATATGCTGAAAAAGAAAAAGCGGAAGTTATTCCTTTATGTGTCAAAATTGAAGAAGAATTATCTAGTTTAGAAGAAAATGATAAAAAAGAAATGTTAGAAGCTTTGGGATTAGAAGAATCTGGATTAGATAAAGTAATAAAAAAAAGCTATGATTTATTAGGACTAATGTCATTTCTAACAGCAGGAGAACCAGAAGTAAGAGCTTGGACCATAAAAAAAGGAACCAAAGCACCAAAAGCTGCAGGAAAAATTCATTCTGATATTGAAAGAGGATTTATTAAAGCAGAAGTTATTTCCTATTCAGATTTAATAAAAGTAGGTTCTATGGTTAATGCAAAAGAAAAAGGATTAGTACGAATGGAAGGAAAAGACTATATCATGCAAGATGGTGATATTGTACTATTTAAATTTAACGTGTAAAAAATGTAATGCCTTTGTAACATAAATGTAAATAAAAAATGCAAAAAAGGTATTGACTTATATTATTTTTCAGTATAAAA
>CATOLW010000071.1 GCA_951800935.1 uncultured Clostridium sp. | reverse complement strand
AAAAAAAAGCATGTATGACATATGAAATAGAAATTGAATTAGAAAGCTTTGAAGAAAAACAAATTTCAATTATTTTAGGGGCAGAAGAAGAAGAAATGGACTGTAAAAATATAGCCTATAAATATCAAAAAATAGCCAATTGTAAGCAAGAATTAAGTAAGGTAAAAAATTACTGGAAAGAATTTTTAGGAAAAGTACAAGTCTATACACCATTAGAATCAACGAATATTTTATTAAATGGATGGGTCGTTTATCAAATAATCAATAGTCGTTTAGTTGGAAAAACTGGATATTATCAATCTGGTGGAGCTTATGGTTTTAGAGATCAATTGCAAGATGTAATTGGATTAAAATATTTATCTCCTCAAATGTTAAAACAACAAATTATCAAGCACAGTAAGCATCAATTTATAGAAGGAGATGTAGAACATTGGTGGCATGAAGAAAACCAAAGAGGAATTCGAACTAGATTTTCAGATGACTTATTGTGGTTAGTTTATTTGGTTATAGAATATATTAATTTTACAGGGGATAAAGAAATTTTAGAAATAAAAACATCATACTTAGAAGGTAGTATCTTAGAAGAAGGACAAGATGAACGATATGAAAAATATTTGCCATCTAAGCAAGAAGGAACCATTTACCAACACTGTATCAAAGCAATTGAAAGAGCGTTGAATTTTGGAGAAAATGGTTTACCTAAAATTGGTTCAGGAGATTGGAACGATGGATTTAGTACAGTAGGAAATAAAGGAAAAGGAGAAAGTGTTTGGTTAGGATTTTTCTTAGGAGGAATTTTAGAAAACTTTATACCAATTTGTCAAGAAAAGAAAGATGAAGCATTAGCAAAAAAATATGAAGAAATAAGAAATAATTTAAAAAGAGCTTTAAATACCAATGGATGGGATGGAAGATGGTACAAAAGAGCTTTTATGGATGATGGAAATGTATTGGGAAGTATGGAAAATGAAGAATGTAGAATCGACAGTATTGCTCAAAGTTGGAGTGTTATTTCTAAATTAGGAGATAATGATAAGAAATATATTTCTATGGAAAGTTTAGAAAATCACTTAATTGATAAAGAAAACGGAATTATCAAATTGTTAGATCCACCTTTCGAGAAAAGTAATTTAGAGCCAGGATATATTAAAGCCTATTTACCAGGGGTAAGAGAAAATGGAGGACAATATACACATAGTTCTGTATGGGTAATTATTGCTGAAGCAATGCTTGGATTTGGTAATAAGGCATTTGAATTATATCGAATGATAAACCCAATTGAGCATAGTAGAACCAAAGAAGCAAGCAAAAAATATAAGGTAGAACCATATGTAATACCTGCAGATATTTATGGAGCAGGAAACTTAGCAGGACGAGGCGGCTGGACTTGGTATACAGGTTCTGCTAGTTGGTATTACAAAGCAGGAATTGAAGATTTATTAGGACTTAAAATAGAAAAAGGTTATTTAAAAATAGAGCCATGCGTCCCAAAGGATTGGAAAGAATATCAAATACGATATCAATATCAAGAAAGTATTTATAACATTACGATTCAAAATCCAAATGGAAAAAGTGGGTTTGAAGAAGGAAATAGTAAGATTATATTAAATGGAAACAAAGTCGATAATTTCATTAAATTAGATGGTAGTAGGAATATTTATCAAATAGAAGTAGAGCTTTAGAGGAAAGGGATTTAGGGACGTTCCTTAAAATCCCTGTTTCTATTAATATCAAAAGTTTTTTAGCCTATTCATGATAGTTGCTCTAATATATCATATATAGAATGCTGAATAAGAGATAGAGAAAATGTAGGTATAAATTTTAGCCAAAATTAGATTTGACACGGTATAATTTTAATGTTTTAATAAAAGTAGGTTGTAGGAGAGGAAAAATAGTATGAAAAAAGAAAAATTTTTATCATCAATATATTTAATAATTAAAAATAAAAAAGGAAATATATTGTTACAAAGAAGACAAGGAACAAAATTGTGGTCTGGATTTCTTGCATTACCAGCTGGACATGTTGATGAGGGTGAAGATGCATATGAAGCAGCTATTCGAGAAGCAAAAGAGGAATTGGGAATAGAAATATTAGTTGAAAATATTGTTGATACATTTGTTGTTAACAGAAAGAATAAATCTTTAATGTCATATTATGATGTATATTTTGAAATATCTAAATATAAAGGTATGATAACAATAAATGAGCCAGAAAAATGTTCTGAATTAGTTTGGTGTAGTTCAAATGAATTGCCAGAAGATATGATTAGTTTTGAAAAAGAAGCAATGGAAAATAACAAAAGAGGTATAAAATTTAGTGTAACATATGCAGATAATGAAGAAAGATTAATTACATAGATAAATTATAATAAATGGGGCGATAAAATAAGAAACAGAGATTTGTATGAAATTGACAAAATTATGTAAATAAGATATAATATAAATATAATAATATTTTGGAGGTGTAGCATATGCTAATAACAAATAACACGTCTGTCACCATTCACGTTGAGGTGGTTTTTCCGTATCGGAGTATAGGGATTGAACTTCAGTCTCTTGCTGCTGGGGATACCGATGATTTCAAGATTCAGTCTTGTATTCGCATTTTTTCTGAAATTGGAAGCTGTTTAGGCGTCGACTGTTTTGGCAAAATCAAAGACATAAGGAATTTTGGGAATTTAGTCCTTGAAGAAGGCCCCAAAAAAAATCGGGGCATTTCAATAATCGTAAAGGAAAAATAACTTTCAACAATTTGCCAGTGTCCAAACAACAGTAATTAAGTTGTTTGGACACTGGCTTTTTATAGTTAACAAGCTAAAAGGCTAAGTTGTACCTGTCCCAGCTTAGCCATTCATAGTAAATCATAAAAGTTTTTGAATTCATAACCTTGTTCTTTCAAATAATGAATGGAATCTTTTAAAATAGAAGGAGTATCGTTTACATCAGAAGTATCATGCATTAAAATAACTAGAGTACCTTTATTTTTTGAAGACTTCTTTAAATTTTTAAGAAGCTCTGAATTACTATATTTTTTAACAGAGTCATTATTTAGGCAATTCCAATCAACATAGGTATAATTCATATCCAAAAGAAGTTTAGCAGCTTCTCTTTTTTTTGATTTATAATGAGAAGACATGTAACCATTAGGAAAACGAAAAACATGAGAGCAATAATTTTCAATTCCAATAGCTTTGCCAATTTCAATATCAGTATTTTTTACTTCAGAAAGGAAACTTTCTGAGCTTTGATATAATTTTTTATTATCATGATGGTAACCATGATTAGCAATATAATGACCTTCTTCATAAGCTCTTTTTACTAATTCAGAATGTTCTTTTACATGCTTTCCGAAGAACAAAGAATGTAGCTTTTACATCTTCTTCTTTTAGAATATCTAATATTTTTCCAGTAGCTTTTGTAGTTGGACCATCATCAAAAGTTAGATAAGCTATTTTTTCTTCTGCTTTTGTTAAAGTTGCAATTTTTTCTTTTAACGATTCTTCTATTACACTATTGGTAGTTAATTCAAGAGCAAAAGAAAAAGGTGTGCTAAAGCAAAAAAAGAAACAGGAAAAGAGGATACCAAAAATAAAGATAGATAATAAAAATTTTTTGTGTAAGATAATTATTTTCATAGGAACCTCCATGGTAGCAATATATGAAAATAAGATAAAAAAAATGAATGAAAAAAATGTCGGAAAATGTGATGAAAAGTAAAAAATAAAAGGAAGATTTCATTGCGAAAAGAAAAAATGTGTTATCATAACAAAAAAACACAACAAATATTAAATAGAAATTTAATATTTGTCGTATTTTTATTTAACACTATCCGCCTCTTCTTGAGAAATATAACCATATTCCACCATTCGACTCAAAACATGTCTTTGACGTTTTTTAGCTAAATCAGGATTAACAGTTGGAGCATATACAGAAGGTGCATTAGGAACGCCAGCTAACATACTAGCTTCATCTAGGCTTAAATCCTTAGGATCTTTATGATAATAGCCTTGAGCAGCATCATAAATACAATAATAGCCATCTCCAAAATATGAAGAATTTACATACAAAGCAAAAATTTCATCTTTACTATAATTTTTTTCTAGATCATAAGCAGCAAAAATTTCTCCTAGTTTTCGAAGTAAAGTCTTGTCCTGATTAAACACTACATTTTTAGCTACTTGCTGAGTAATGGTACTGCCACCTTCATCAAATTCACCATCACGAAGGTTCGTATAAAAAGCTCTAAGAATTCCAATTGGGTCAATAGCACCATGATTATAGTAACGATGGTCTTCTACAGCAATAACAGCATCAACATAAGTTTTTGACAAATCTTCAAAAGAAGTGTAATGTTCTTGGGATGTTACTTCTTCTACTCTACTAATCAAAGGCTTTTCTTTTAATGTATTAGAATAATAATTAAATCCAATGATAAACACAATACTAATGCTAATTACCAAAAGAAGCAATAATATAATGAATAATTTTTTAAATAATTTCATAACTACCTCATTTCTGCTCTTATTATATAATAAAAATTTCAACAAAGAAATAGTGTTCATAAAATTTTAAGAAATAAAGGAACAAACAGATGAGTTATTAATATAATAGAACAAGGAGATGAGAAGATGATAGAGTTCACAAAAATGCATGGATTAGGAAACGATTACATCCATATTAATAATTTAAGAGAAAGAAATAAAATAGTAGAAGAAAAAATACCAGGATTCACGAGATATATTTGTAATCGAAACTTTGGAGTAGGAGCAGATGGAATTGTATTAGTAAAAGAAAGCAAAGTAGCAGATTTAAAAATGGAAATCTATAATGCAGATGGTAGCCAAGCACAAATGTGTGGAAATGGAATAAGATGTTTTGGAAAATATGTCTATGAAACAGGAATTTTAAAGCAAAAAAAAATGACAATAGAAACATTAGGAGGAATCAAAGAATTAGATTTAAAAATAGAAAACGAAATAGTAACACAAATAGAAGTTAATATGGGAAAAGCTATCTGGGAGGATAAACAATTACCAAAAGTAGCAAATCAAGAAAAACAAATGATTACTATACAAGTAAAAGATATCAAAATACAAGGAACAGCAGTTTCAATGGGAAATCCACATTTTGTAGTTTTTGGTAAAAATATTGACAAAATTGATATAAAAAAATACGGAAAAGCAATTGAAAATCATCCTATATTTCCAGAAAAGACGAATGTAGAATTTATAGAAATATTAGGAAATAAAAGTATAAAAATGAGAGTTTGGGAAAGAGGAACAGGAGAAACGTTTGCCTGTGGGACAGGAGCATGTGCAGCATTTGCAGTAAGCTATGAAAAAAAATTAGTTCGGGCCAGAAGTAACCGTATTTTTAAAAGGCGGAGAATTAAAAATTAAATTAGATAAAACAACAAAAAATATTTATATGACAGGAATAGCAACTAAAATTTGTGATGGTAAAATAGAATAACGAGACAATTTCATGCCTCGTTTAAAAATCTTTAAAAGTTAAGCTTGCTTTTTTTCTTGAGAAGCAGCTAACATTTCTTCAATAATATCGTGAATAACCGTTCTTTCATTGTAGGGATATTTTACCCCCATATATTCAATATACAAATCACTACCAAGACCAGGTAAAACAATAATATCATCTTTAGTAGCAATGGATAAAGCATAACGAATTGCTTCTGTTCGATTTAAGATAATGGTATATTTTCCTTTGGATTTTTTCAAACCAACTTCAATATCAGAAAGTATTTTTTTAGGGTCTTCGGTACGAACTTGGTCAGAAGTAAGAATCGTAAAGTCAGCTAGATTGCCAGAAATTTCACCCATAATAGGACGTTTAGCACTATCTCGATCGCCACCAACTCCCCAAGTACAAATTACTCTTCCTTTGGTATGTGGTTTTACAGTTTCTAAAATAGATTGTAAGCTAGAAGGGGTATGGGCATAATCGATTAAAATAGTAAAACCTAATTTATTAGGAACCAACTCACTTCTTCCAAATACACGAACATCTTTTAATCCTTTTTGAATATCTTCATTTGTTACATCAAAAGTAGAAGCAACAGCAATTGCACCTAAAGCATTATAAACCATATATTCACCAGGAATAGAAATATGAACAGGAATTTCCTCTTGGTCTTTTAGTAAAATAAAATCAACACCATTATTGGCTAATTGTAAGTCTTTAGCACCAATATCTACTTCTTCGTGTTTCATGCCAAAACTAACTAATTTTTTTTCTGGTAATAAATTAGGAATTCTAGCAGTATAAGAATTATCTAAATCGTAAAGGACAAAAGGAGATTGCTTGGCCAAAGAAAGTTTAGCGTTAAAATAATCTTCCATATCTTTATGTTCTCTAGGACTAATATGGTCTTCTGATAAGTTCGTAAATAGTACACGGTCAAATTTACAACCAACTACACGGTCTAATTTCATTGCTTGAGAAGAAACCTCTAAAACAACAACATCAACTTTTTGCTCTACCATATGGGCTAACACTTTTTGTAATTTATAGCTTTCTGCAGAAGTTCGATCCATTTCTTCTATTTTTTTATCACCAATATAAATCGCAATACTTCCTATTAAACCAACTTTAAAACCATGTTGTTCTAAAATAGCTT
>CATOLW010000070.1 GCA_951800935.1 uncultured Clostridium sp. | reverse complement strand
TTGTTCATTTTTCTTTCCTCCTAAAAAGTTTTTCTTTTATAGTATTGACCTAAACTTTTAAGTCAATACCATTTTATACCAAAAAAGAATACTTTTCAAGTATTCTTTCTTTTTATTTAGAAGGAGTATTCCTAAAGGCATAATGTATCTATAATTTGCATCGCTTCATACGGCTAAAAAATCCTTTAATCCCTAAAACAGGGATTTTAAGGAACATCCCCTAATCCCCATCTATGGTCGAAATTCCTAATGTAATTTCTTCTAAAACGTCTAATAATACTTTTACTGTGTCTAAGGCTGTAAAGATTGGTATATTGTTTTCAACAGCACATCTTCTAATGAAAGCTCCATCTGTTTCTTCTTTTATAGAATTAATATTTTTGGTATTGATTACGTAATTTACATATCCTTTTCTCATAGAGTCTAATATTTCTTCGCTTCCTTCACTAATTTTCTTTTTTATCCTAGTTCGAATGCCTTGTTCTTTTAAGAAATTAGCTGTTCCTTTTGTGGCTTCTATATTAAATCCTAAGTTATAAAATCTTCGAATCAATGGTAATGCTTCTTCTTTGTCTTCATCGGCTATGGTTAAAAAGATAGTTCCATAGTTTGCTAACTTCATTCCTGATGATTGTAATGCTTTGTATAAAGCTCTTGTTAGTTTCTTATCATAGCCAATAGCTTCTCCTGTTGATTTCATTTCTGGTGAAAGATAAGCATCTAATCCTGCTAGTTTGGAGAAAGAAAAGGCTGGTGCTTTAACATACCATTTTTCTTTTTCTTTTGGGTATACTTCTTTAATTCCTTGTTGTTTTAAAGTTTTTCCAAGCATAACTAAAGTTCCAATATCTGCTAATGAGTATCCTGTTGATTTTGAAATAAATGGTACAGTTCTTGAAGAACGAGGATTTACTTCAATGACATAAACATCTTCATTTTTGTCTACAATAAATTGAATGTTATATAAACCAACAATTCCAATTCCTAGTCCAAGTTTTACTGTATAATCTAATATTGTTTGTTTTGCTTTTTCACTTACACTAAATGTTGGATAAATACTAATACTATCTCCTGAGTGGATTCCTGTTTTTTCAACATGTTCCATAATCCCTGGTACAAACACATCGTTTCCATCACATACAGCATCTACTTCCAATTCTTTTCCTATAATATATTTATCCACTAATACAGGTTGTTTTTTGTTGATTTCCACTGCAGTTTTTAAGTATTTTTCTAGTGCTTTTTCGTTGGATACAATTTGCATGGCTCTTCCACCTAGTACATAACTTGGTCTTACTAAAACTGGATAGCCAATTTCTTTGGCTACTTTAATACCATCTTCGATATTCGTTACTGCTTCTCCTTTTGGCTGTAATAATTTTAACTTCTTCATTACCTTTTCAAAAGCATCCCTGTTTTCTGCTTTTTCAATGGCATTTACATTAGTTCCAATTATTTTTACTCCTAACTTACTAAGTGGTTCTGCTAAGTTAATAGCTGTTTGGCCCCCTAAAGCTGCAATTACCCCTTCTGGTTTTTCTAAGTTAATAATATTCATTACATCTTCTACAGTTAATGGTTCAAAATATAATTTATCACTGGTGGTATAATCTGTTGAAACTGTTTCTGGGTTGTTATTAATGATAATTGCTTCATATCCTGCGTCCTTAATAGTTTGAATCGCATGTACGGTTGAATAATCAAATTCTACTCCTTGCCCAATTCGAATTGGTCCTGCTCCTAGTACGATGATTTTCTTTTTTTTGCTTACTATGGATTCATTTTCTTCTTCATAGGTTGAATAAAAATAGGGTACATAACTTTCAAATTCACTACTACAAGTGTCTATCATTTTATAAACTGGATAGATTTTTTCTTTTTTTCTTAAGTTGTAGATTTCTTCTTCTGTTTTTTTCCATACTTTAGCTATATATTTATCACTAAATCCTTGTTTTTTGACCTGTTTTAAAACTTCAATGCTTCCTTTATTTTCTTTTAATATTTTTTCTGATTTGACAATGTTTCTAATTTTCTCTAAAAAGAACATATCAATTTTGGTAAGGTTGTAAATCAATCCTAAGTCTATGTTTCTTCTTATTAGTTCTGCTATAGCATAAATTCTATCATCTCGTCCATCTTTAATATATTCCATTAATTCTTCGGTTTCTACTTGGTTGAACTTGTCCATTTGAATATGGCATACGCCAATTTCTAAGGAACGTATTGCTTTTAGCAAGCTTTCTTCTAACGTTCTTCCTACACTCATCACTTCTCCTGTTGCCTTCATTTGTGTACTTAATTTGTTAGAAGCAAGGGTAAATTTATCAAATGGAAATCTTGCAAATTTTGTTACTACATAATCTAGAGCTGGCTCAAAACTTGCTGGTGTATTAGCTAGCATAATTTCATCTAATCGCATACCTATAGCAATTTTAGCAGATACTCTAGCAATTGGGTATCCACTTGCTTTAGATGCTAGAGCGGATGAACGTGATACTCTTGGATTTACTTCAATTAGATAATATTTAAAAGAGTTTGGGTCTAAGGCAAATTGGACATTACATCCACCTTCTATTTTTAAGGCTCGAATAATTTTTAAAGCGCTGTCTCTTAGCAATTGGTATTCTTTATTCGTTAGAGTTTGACTTGGTGCAACTACAATCGAATCTCCTGTATGAATCCCTACTGGGTCTAAGTTTTCCATATTACATACGGTAATTGCTGTGTCATTACTATCTCTTATTACTTCGTATTCAATTTCTTTGTATCCTTTGATGCTTTTTTCCACTAATACTTGTCCAACTGGGGATAATTTTAGAGCGTGTTTTATGATTTCTTTTAGTTCTTCTTCGTTATCAGCAAATCCACCACCTGTTCCTCCTAAGGTAAAAGCTGGTCTTAATACAACAGGATATCCTATTTTATTGGCTGCTTCCATTCCTTCTTCTATCGTAGTTGCAATAATAGACTCTAAGACTGGTTCTCCTAATTCTTCACACAATTCTTTAAACTTTTCTCTATCTTCTGCTCTTTCTATACTTTCACTGCTAGTTCCTAAAAGTTCTACTTGACATTCTTGCAAAACTCCCTTTTTGTATAATTGCATGGCTATGTTTAAACCAGTTTGTCCTCCAATTCCTGGCAAAATGGCATCTGGTCTTTCATAACGAATAATTTTTGCTACATATTCTATCGTTAATGGTTCCATGTATACTTTATCTGCAATGGATGTATCTGTCATGATGGTGGCTGGATTAGAATTGACTAAGATTACTTTGTATCCTTCTTCTTTTAGTGCTAAACAAGCTTGTGTTCCGAGCATAGTCAAATTCTGCTGCTTGCCCTATTACAATTGGTCCTGAGCCAATTACTAATACTGTTTTTATATCTTTTCTTTTTGGCATTTTTTCTCAAACCTTTCTTTCTTATATTTGAATGGTATATCTTTATAGGATTTATTATGAATGTTATTTACTCAATAAGCCAATAAATTTATCAAATAAGTATCCACTGTCTTGTGGTCCTGGTGCACTTTCTGGATGATATTGCACACTAAACACCTTATCTTTTTTACATTCTACGCCTTCTATGGTATCGTCTAAAATATTTTTATGTGTTACTTTTAAATCTGTTTTGGTAAGTGATTTTTCCTCTACAGCATAACTATGATTTTGACTGGTAATTTCTATTTTGTCATTCTCTAAGTTTAATACTGGGTGGTTTCCACCTCTATGTCCAAATTTTAATTTATAAGTTTTTGCCCCATAGGCTAAGCTTATCATTTGATGTCCTAAACAAATTCCAAAGATTGGATATTTCCCTCTTAGATCTTTTACTAACTTAATAACCTCTTTTACGTCTTCTGGGTCCCCTGGTCCATTAGATAAAAAGATACCATCTGGTTTTAGGTCCATAATTTCTTTTGCTGTTGTGTTGTAAGGAACAACTGTTACATTGCAACCTCTTTTATTTAAACTTCTTACAATATTTAGTTTAATACCACAATCAACTGCTACAATGTTGTATTTATGATTTGCTGTTCTAGAATACCATTTTTTCTTACAACTTACTTTTGCTACTGCATCTTTTGGAATTTCGATTTCTTTTAGTTTTTTTAATGCTTTTTGCTTGCTTGTTTCAATATCAGTTATGATTACTTTTCTGCTTCCTTTTTCACGAATACTTCTGGTTAATTTTCTAGTATCGATTCCTGCAATTCCTGGTATATCATTTTCTTCTAAATATTCGGATAAGGTTTTGGTGTAACGGAAGTTACTTGGTAAATCATTGTATTCTCTTACAATCATTCCTCCAATGGTTGGTTGCTTGGTTTCGTAGTCATCATCTGTGATTCCATAGTTTCCAATTAGTGGATAGGTCATAACTACCATTTGATAGGTATATGATGGGTCTGATACGATTTCTTGGTATCCTACCATAGATGTGTTAAATACGATTTCACATATAGCTTCTTTATTGGCTCCAAATCCATATCCATAATATTCTTCTCCGTCTTCTAATACGATTTTTTTGTTAAATTCTTTCATAGATATCCTCCTTGTTTTGGCAAAAAAACGAATTGTTATAATTCGCATATTTGTCTTCTATGGAAAGTCACCATACCATGATAATTTTCCTAGAATACAAAAAAATAAGGAACTTTCTCCTTATTTAAAGTGGAACGAAAAATAAAACAACGATTAATAAAACGCTTGCTTTGTTTATGAAATTTGTTTTTCTTTGTTGTTTTTTCATTTTTCGTTCCACCTTTCTTTTCTTTATTTTTTTCTATGTTTGTTTTTCTTTTTCATCTTTTTCATTATAACAAATTTCGACTGTGAATTTCAAGGGATTTTAACAATATTTTTAACTGCTTAACTCCATACATTCTATTTCACTGATAATAATTTCCATTTTGTTATCTATTTCTCCATAAATTGTTACTGCATTATTTTTTATCAGATTTTGATAGCACCAATCCGCCATTTCATTATAAGCTTTTGCTCTGATAACACTTTTATTGGTTAGTTCTATTTTAAATCGTACAATTGAAATATCTCTGCTATTTAATACAAATTCAAATTCTATATCACTTATTATTTTTCCTATCAAAAAACATAGATTCATATTTTTATCTTCTTTCTTATATAATTCCGTAAAATAGATACATCCAAAGTTTCATTTTGCTTCTACTAGCATTTATTTTACTGATACTTTTTTACCTTTTATTTAGGAAGGAACAAATCCCTTTAATATCTAATACTTCATGGTATATTTTCCTTAAAAAATACAATCTAGAAAAATATTAGAGCTGGACGGAAACCGATGTTGTTGTTGGAATTGGACGTACTATTGTTGTTGCGGTTAGAGGCTGGATTGTTAGAGCCATTGTTGTTGTAATTGCCACCACAATTAGCACACGGATTGTTGGTATTCGCAGTTTTCGATTTGTCCCTAATTTTTGATTATTCTATATAAAATATTTTGTTCAATAAGTTATTAACATTTGCATATTTTATATATCCTAGATGTCCTGCTAAATATTTTTTTGCTTCTTTGCTTGTTATATTACCTTGTTTAATTTCTTGTTTTAAATGTTTTACTTTTTTCTTCAATTTTCTTTTTCCTTTATCTCTCAATTTCATTCTGTACTCATTAATTTTATAACCACAAAAATTAACACCTTGTCTATTTTTAAATATTTGTGTTTTCTTATTTAATTCTAATCCTAATTTTTCTTTTAAAAATACCGTTATCATTTCTAATGTCTCTTTTGCTTCTTGTTTTGTTTTTACCATTAATACAGAATCATCTAAATAACGGCAGTAATATTTTATTTTTAATTTATGCTTGATATATTGGTCTACTTCGTTTAAGTAGATATTAGCAAACATTTGTGAAGTATAATTTCCAATTTCCAATCCTTTTTCTCTTTTTTGGGCAAATAATATTTCATGGATTAACCACATTAAATCTTTATCTTTTATTTTTCTCTGTAAAATTTTTAATAGTATATTTTTGTTAATATTGTCAAAATATTTTGCCACGTCCATTTTTAAAATATAATATTCTTTCCATATTCTTTTGCAATGTTTCATACTCGTTTGTACATAGATGGCTGCTCGATGCATTCCTTTTCCTTTTATACAAGCATAAGAAGCTGATATAAATTGAGGCATAAAAGCTGGTTCTAAAAAATTATCTACTATCCATCTATGCACAATTCTATCAATATATCTTGATTTTTCTATTTTTCGAAGTTTTGGCTCTGTTACATAAAATTCTGTATAGCCACCATGTCGATAAGTTTTACTTTTCAATTTTTCATATATCCACATAATATATTCTTCTTGCTTTAAGTTGAATTCTATGATTTCTTTTCGATATCCTTTTCCTTTTTTAGCTTTTTTATGGGCATCCATTAATTTTTGATAGTTTAAATTCTTATTATATTGATTTCGAATTGTTTTTGGCATAGTATTTGATTAATCCTCCTAGTATTTTTCCTATTTCATAAATTTGTTCTATCGCTACTTTAAATTTATGCTCATCAATCCATCTGTTTTCCTTCATGATTCTTAAGTAAATTCTTTGGGTATTTAAGTTAGCATCTATTTTGTTTAGGTACTTCATTATTTCTGATTTTCCAATTTTGCTTATCATCAAAATATCTCGTAACATTTGGTATAT
>CATOLW010000069.1 GCA_951800935.1 uncultured Clostridium sp. | reverse complement strand
ATTGCTAATAAAAACCATATCCATTTTGAGAAATGAGTATAACTTCAATGGTTACATTCACTGTAAAAGCATTCCTGGTTGCAGTAAAGAATTAATTGACAAATTAGGACTTTTAGTAGATAGACTAAGTATTAATATTGAATTACCTTCCAATGAAAGCTTAAAATTGCTTGCCCCACAAAAAGAAAAAGATGGCATCTTAACACCAATGTCTTATGTTTCAAATGGTATCAAACAAAATATTTTAGAAAAAAGTAAGTTTAAACCTAGCTTTGTTCCTGCTGGGCAAACCACACAATTAATTATAGGAGCTACACCAGAAACTGATTTAAAAATTCTAAAACTCTCAGAAGGTCTATATCAAAAGTTAGCTTTAAAAAGAGTATATTATTCCGCTTATATTAGTGTAAATAACGACAAAAATCTACCTACTTTGGAGTCTCCTCCCCTTCTTCGTGAAAATAGACTCTATCAAGCCGATTGGCTCCTTCGTTTTTATGGATTTACAGCAAATGAATTATTAGACGAAACTCATCCTAATTTCAACCATATTTTAGACCCAAAATGCGATTGGGCTTTACGAAACATGGACAAATTCCCTGTCGAAATTAATACTGCGGATTACTTCACTTTACTTCGAATTCCTGGTATTGGTGTCATTTCTGCTAAAAAAATCATTCGAGCAAGACGTGAGTTTTTACTTGATTTTGAATCCTTAAAAAACTTAGGTGTTACTTTAAAAAGAGCTAAATATTTTATCACTTGTAAAGGAAAATACTACAATAAGGTTTATCAATTTAATCAAAACTTTATTGAAACAAACTTAATTTATCAAGAACGAAACGAATTGCCACTGCCACAATTTAAGCAACTATCTATCTTTGATACTTTACAACCAACAAAGGAGGATAAAATAAAATGTCTAACTGGAAGCTTATAAATAAAACTTATCTTTACGATGGATCTTTCAATGGTTTCTTAACAATTGTATTTAATTGTTATGCTACCAAAATTCTTCCACAAAAGATTTTCTCAAAAAAACAATATTCCCCTAACTTTTTAGATATTCCTATTGAAATTAAAACTGATTTTGAAAAAGCCAATCGTGTTTTTGCTGGCATTGAAAAAAATATTGGTTATATAACTCTTTACAATACTTATTATGCTTTTCTTTCTGGCGAAAAAGAAAAAGAAATGTATTTACTAAAATATCTTTGTGATGGTTTTGAAATGGGACCTAAAATCAACAATCGACTTACTGTTTCTTATGTCTTTCAGGTAATGAATTTGAAAAAAAGAAGTTTTGGAGAATGTCATCGACTAAAAGGATTGCTTCGCTTTCAAGAAGTAGGAAACAATTTATATTATGCTTCTATTCATCCAGATAATAACATCATAGAACCATTAGGACATCATTTTATCCATCGTTTACCTACTCAAAATTTCATCATACATGATAAAATTAGAAATATTTGCTTGCTTTATAATGGAAAAGAATACAAAATAATAGATGCTACTAATTTAAAAATTCCTGATATTTCTGAAAAAGAACAAAAATATCAGGAATTATGGAGGGTATTTTTCAAGACAATTGCTATTTTAGATAGAAAGAATCCAAGATGTCAAATGCAATACATGCCTAAAAAATATTGGAAGGATTTAATAGAAGATCCTTAGTCTTCTACAAAATTAACAATTGTTTCTCCTACACCTGCTTCTACTTTTATTAAGCAATTGCCATTTCCTATTACTTGGTTATCTGAAACTTTTTTCCCCTCTACTTCAAAGTTTCCTAATCCGAGTATTGGTTTTTATTTGATAATCCTGTGATATTCCTAGCAAATTAATCTCTACTTTCCCCATACCGCAACTAATATCTGCTTTCGTTTCTATTTTGCTAGTAAATAATAATCTGCCAACACCACCTTCTAATTTTAATTCTTCTATATTACCATCTTTGATGATGGCTTCTCCTGCACCTGCTTCAATTTTAGCATAGCTTGCTCTTAATTGGTCAATCTGACATTTTCCAACTCCCATTTCTATTTTTATTTTATCTGCTTTCAAAAATTCAATATCAGTTTCATTTACTCCTGTTTCAATGGTAATTTCTTGTAAATCTATATCTTCTGGTATATAAAGAATTACCTCTGGAGCTGTATCACCTAGATTGAACCAGTTCTTACTTGATTTTTTATCTTCAATTTTTAGTTCTTTCCCTTCTGTTCTACATGTAAATTGGTTTGAAACATCAGAAGCTTCTACTTTTAAGTTTTCTCCCTTTCGAATGGATAATTTACAAATACTCAAATCGATAGCAAGTTTTTCTATATCTGTATATTCCTGCTCCCATTTTGTTATTACAGCCCTATCTTGACTATTATTCTTAAATAGTCCTATTCCTGTTGTGATACCAAAAACTGCAGTGATTCCAAAAATAATCATACTAATAATCATAAGACATAAGTAAAGCCCAAAACCTATAGCTCCATATTTAATAATTTTTTGAAAAGATGTCATTTGATTTCAACACCTCCAAACATAGCTACTCCATTGATATAGATAGTTGGTAACTCTTCTTTATAATTTGTTTTTGTTTTATTATCTACCCCACCAAAAATCGGAGTTGATTTTACTTTGATATTAACACCTGATGGAACTCTTATTTCAATTCCTCCAAAAATTGCGTTAGCATTGATTACTTGGTCTTTTTTGATGGTTGCTTTTGAAATGTCTAATTCCACGCTTCCAAAAATAGCATCTAAATTAGCACCAGTAAATTCTTGACCAGATAAATCTACTTTTTGACCTCCAAAAGTTGCACAATATTCTTCAAAATTACCTTTTTCACTATTTAAGTTCTTTATTTTGTCCGCTATTTTTTTATTAAAAGTATCTTTAAAAATGATACTAATTCCTATCATGACTAAAATGAATGGGAAAATTAGTTTTCCAATTAAACTAAAAGATAATATGTTTTGTGCACATAATAATAAGGCAATTCCAATACATAACCAAACAAAACTCCACATTTTATTTGTACTTCTAATTAATTCAATAAAGCTTGGTACAATAATAAATAATGTCCACCATCCACGAAAGAAAATATTAATATCAGTTAACCCTATTGCATTTAATCCAAAAATCACTCCCACTACAATTAATACAAGCCCCCATAACACATTTCCAAATTTTTTCATTTTAACTTTCTTCCTTTCCTTCTTTTATTATTTTTTCTACTTCACAAAAAGTAGCGTTTTCTTTTGTGAGTACTATATCATAATGCTGTTTGTAAACTTCTAAATTATCTTCTATTTTTTTATTTAAAAATCCTATTGTAAGTGTTTTTTCTAAATTATGTTTTGGTATCATTCCGTATATCTTCTAAAATATCTCCGCAAAAGTATGGCATATTCTTTGTTAGCTATTTTATTTTCCCATGTTTTTGGTAATTTTCCTTCTATATTTTTATTCATAGAATGAAGAAGTTCTCCTTCATATTTTTGCATTTTATCTTCTTCAAAAGTAAGAAAATTACTAATGATATAAATATTATCATAATTACATTCTTGTTGTTTTAAAAATTCTTCTATTACATTTCCAATCCCTGCAGATAGTATAATAACTGGTATATTTTTTTGATATAAGCTTCTAAAAAATTCTTTTGCTCCTTTTCTGAATTTTACTGTTTCATTTCCGTATCGCTTTTTTTAAATTAGAATTGGTTATTTGATACTTATATAGCAAATCCATACTCTTTTGATACCATTGTATCATATATTTCTCTTTTGTTTTTTTGTCTAATGTATAATCTAATTCAAATGGTACATACTGATTATTTAATGTTTCTATCTCTTTTTTACAAGACTCCCCATAGATGTTAAAATCTATAATTGCCATCCAAGAATCTAAACTCGTATTACTAGTGATGGTTTTATCAAAATCGACTATTACATAGTAATTATCCTCTTCTAATTCTATTTTCTTTAACTTGTTGTTATTTACATATTTCATTTTTTACCTCTTTGGATTTATTTTACTATATTATATTCTTTAATACAAGTAAAAACGGTAAATTCTTTAATATTAGGTTTACGTTATCTATTGGTTATGATATAATATTAGCAAATAATAGTAAACATTAGAAAGGACTTTAATTTATGAAAAACTTTTTTATTTTACTTACTATAAAAATACTATATTTCGGACTAAAATTGCTTGGAAAAAATGGTGGTAATTTTTTAGGAAAAATCGCCTACGATTGGAATTCAAATATCTTTCAATACTTTAAAATCAACTGTCCTATTATTGCAGTAACTGCTACAAATGGAAAAACAATGACAAATAATGCGATTGGACATGTTCTAAAAGTAGCTGGTAAAAAAGTCATTAGTAATCAAGAAGGAAATAACATGGAAACTGGCATTTTATCTACTCTTTTAAAACATTCAACTTTAACTGGTAAAATAAAAGCTGATTATTTAGTTTTTGAAGTAGATGAAGGTTATGTTCCTATTATTTTTAAAGATTTAAAACTTGATACTTTGGTAATTCTTAATTTTTTCCGCGATCAATTGGACCGAAATGGCGAAGTAGAATCTTTAATTTTAAGAATTCACAAATTTTTAAAAACTTATACTGGAAACTTAGTATTAAACAATGATGACCCAAATGTAGCAAGATTGGGATCTTCTAATCCAGAAAATCATAATGTATATTATTTTCATGTTGATAAATATGCCCATGCAACAGACACTATGAAAGAGGCTGGTGAAGGAAAATTCTGTCCATTTTGTAACACTCGTATTGAATATGAATATTATCAATATTCTCATATTGGAAAATTTAAATGTCCTAGCTGTAATTATGGAGATAATGAAATCTACAAAAAAGCTACTAATATTGATTTAAAAAATCGAAGCTTTCTTATGGATGGAATTACCTATCAAACTAAATTTAACAGTATTTATAATATTTATAACTTTGTAGCTGTTATTAGCTGTTGCATGTTATATCAAATTGACATAGAAACCATTCAAAAAGCTTTGTCTACCTTTGTTTTAAACAATGGAAGGCTAGAAGAAATTGAAGTAAAAGAAATTCATACTACCATCAATTTAGCTAAAAACCCTACTGGGTGTAATGTAAGTCTTAGAATTTTAAATGAAGATGAAGAAGAAAAAGAATTATTATTTGTTTTAAATGATAATCTTGCTGATGGACGTGATGTTTCTTGGATTTGGGATATTAACTTTGACCATCTAAACCATGTATCTAGAATTGTTACTTCTGGTACTCGTGCTTATGATATAGCTATTCGTATCAAAACAGCTGGCTATCCTATCGACAAAATTGAACCTTATCCAAATTTACAAGAAGCTATCCAAAACTTCTATCGCACGAATGTAAAAAAATATGTTATTGCCAATTATACTTCTTTACAACCAACTAGAAATGAGATTTTAAAATTAAAAAGGAATTAGGAGATGTTTTCCTTAAATGACTCTATAAAAAAAGGAGGCTAAAAATGAAAGAATTAAAAATATTATATTTATATCCAGACATACTTGAATTATATGGAGATTTTGGGAACATTCAAGTATTACGTTATCGATTAGAGCAACGTGGTTTTAAAGCTATTGTTGAACCTTATTCAATTGGTGATACTCCTCCTGATTTCAAAAATTATGATTTAGTATTTGCTGGTCGGAGGTGCAGATCAAGAACAAGAAATTTTAGCACAAGATCTAATTCAATATAAGGATTCTATTAAAGAAGCTATTAACAATGGTACTTTCTTCTTATTAATCTGTGGTGCTTATCAATTATTTGGTAAATATTATAAAGGTGTTGAAGGTGATATCATTCCTGGTTTAGAAATTTTTGATTACTATACTGAGGCTATTTCTGATAGAAAAAAAAGATGTATTGGTAATATTGTAATTGAAGCAACTTTAAATGGTCAAAAAACAAAAGTAATTGGATTTGAAAATCATGGTGGACAAACCTTTGACATTACCACTCCTTTTGGTAAAGTACTATTTGGCAATGGTAATCAATTCAATGATTCACACGAAGGATTTTTTAATAATAATATAATTGCTACCTATTTACACGGTCCTTTACTTTCTAAAAATCCTAAACTGGCTGACTATATAATTAAATATTGTTTAGATCGAAAATATGATGAAAATATTATACTAGAACCTTTAAACGATGAATTTGAAAACAAATGTCGTGAACAATTATTAGATAATTTTAGGGATGATTTTGGGGACGGAGGAAAAAATCATGGTTGAAGATATCTTCAATCATGATTTTTTCCTCCGTCCCCAAAATCATCTTTACAAGTGCATTACTCTTTGTTTAATTTCTTTTGTTTTTCCTACATTCCAGAAGTTTTCTCCCAAATATCCACAAGTTCTTCTTACTACTGTCATTTTAGTATGGTCTTTATTTCCACAGTTTGGACATTCCCATTCATTGTCTTTGTTTATCATAATTTCTTCATTAAATCCACATTCATGGCAAAAGTCTGACTTTGTGTTAAATTCAGCATATTGAATATTGTCATAAATAAATTTAACAACAGCTTCTAATGCTTCAATGTTTTTGCCCATATTTGGTATTTCTATATAAGAAATAGAACCTCCTGATGATATTTTTTGGAATTCGCTTTCAAAGGTTAATT
>CATOLW010000068.1 GCA_951800935.1 uncultured Clostridium sp. | reverse complement strand
AGGGAACAAAAAGGGTCAGTTACTTTATTTGTATTAGTAGCTTGCCTGTTTATGATTATGGTTTTATTATTAGTTAACATAGCAATTATAAATAAAAATACAAGTCAAGAAAAAGAATTGGCTCAAATTGGTAAAAACTATGCAGTCAATGAAATAGACATGGCAAATTCCTACGCTAAAATTGCCGATGAAAATGGCTATCCTAATTATTCAGAGGTACAAAAAATGATTGAGGATGCTGTAAAAAAGGCAAAAGAAGAAACTAAGGCAGACATGGAAAAAGAAATAGAGGATATTAGAAAAGATACAGAAAACAAAATAAATAGTGCAGTAGAAGAAGTAACAGGGAAAGCAAAATTAGAAGCTTTTCCAATCGGAAGTATTTATTTTTCAACTAGTCCAACCAACCCTAGTACATATATAGGAGGAACATGGGAAAGTTATGGACAAGGAAGAACTTTAATAGGAGCAGGAACAGGAACTGATAGCAATAATACATCGCAATTATTTAAAGTAGGAGCAATAGGAGGAGAATATACTTATCGTTTATCAACTGCTCAATTACCAAATCATAGTCATACGATAACACCAACAGGAACAATTGCAAGTTCCTTTGCAGGAAGTGCTGTAAATACATCAGTAAATGGAAGTCATACACATAGTTTTTTAACAGGAGGAAAAGCTGTCACAGTATGGAGTAATAGTACAATAGTAGAATATGATAATGGATTTTCACATCAATCAAATAATGGATGGTGGAAAAGTAGCAATAAAAATAACTCTGAAATAGCTGCATCTGGGGAGCATAGTCATACAGTAACAGCAGCAGGAACGGTGTCTAGTACTTTTTACGGAAACAATGGAGCAACTTCGGCAGTGGGTTCTGGAACAGCAATTAATCAATTACAACCTTATATTGTAACCTATATGTGGAAACGAACGAAATAAGAAAAGAAAATAATTGATATTTCAAGAAAAATGTGCTATTATATAATAGCACATTAATTAGTTAGGAAAATAAATCAAATGGGAGGCAAAAAATATATGTATAGAACCAAAACATGTGGAGAATTGAAAATAGAAAACGTAAAAGAAACAGTAGAACTAGCCCGGATGGATACAAAAAATAAGAAATTTAGGTGGCATGGTTTTTATCGACTTAAGAGATGAATTTGGAATTACACAAATTGTAATCAATGATGAAAAGTTACAAGAACAGACAAAACAATTAACCTCCGAAACCTGTATCCACATTCTACGGAGAAGTTGTGGAAAGAGCAAACAAAAACAACAAGATTCCAACAGGAGAAATAGAAGTAGTAGCGAAAGAAATAGAGATACTTGGAAAATGTAAAAATGTACTTCCATTTGAAATCAATAATGGTCAAGAAGTAAGAGAAGACCTAAGACTAGAATATCGATTTTTAGACTTAAGAAATGAAGATATACACAACAATATATTACTTCGTTCTAAAATACTAAAAAGCTTAAGAGATAAAATGGATGAACTAACATTTACAGAAATCCAAACACCGATCTTAGCTAATTCTTCACCAGAAGGAGCAAGAGACTATTTAGTTCCAAGTAGAATTAATCCAGGAGAATTTTATGCTTTACCACAAGCACCACAACAATTTAAACAATTGTTAATGGTATCAGGATTTAATAGATATTATCAAATTGCACCATGCTTTCGAGATGAAGATCCACGTGCAGATAGAGCCCCTGGGGAATTTTATCAATTAGACTTTGAGATGAGTTTTGCTACACAAGAAGATGTTTTTAAAGTAATAGAAGAAGTTATACCACATACTTTTAAAAAATTTACTAATTGGAAAGTAGACGAAGGTCCATTTATCCGTATTCCTTATAAAGAAGCAATGGAGAAATATGGAATTGACAAACCAGACTTAAGAAATCCATTAATCATTCAAGATGTAACACAATGTTTCAAAAATTCAGATTTTAATGCTTTTCAAGGAAAAACCATCAAAGCAATAGTAGTTCCTAATGGAGCAACACAAGGAAGAAAATTCTTTGACAAAATGGGTGAATATGCAACAACCGATGAAGTAGGAGCCAAAGGATTAGCATGGGTAAAAATAGAAGAAACAGGAGAAACTACAGGAGGAATTGCAAAATTCATAACAGAAGAGATTAAACAAAAATTAGAAACCCAGTATAACGTAGAGAAAAATTCAGCTATTTTCTTTATAGCAGATGAATTAGAAAAAGCACAAAAAATAGCAGGATTAGTTAGAATTGAGCTAGGAAAACGATTAGATTTGATAGAAAAAAATGTTTATAAATTCTGTTTCATCGTAGACTTTCCAATGTATGAATTGTCAGATGAAGGAACCATAGACTTTAGTCACAATCCATTTTCTATGCCACAAGGAGGCTTAGAAGCATTAGAAAACAAAAAACCATTAGATATTTTAGCCTACCAATATGACTTAGTATGTAATGGCTATGAAATGGCATCAGGAGCTGTTAGAAACCACAATCCAGAAATTATGGTAAAAGCTTTTCAAATAGCTGGATATTCAGAAGAAGAAATAAAAAATAGATTTGGTGCACTATACAATGCTTTTCAATATGGAACACCACCACATGCAGGAGCAGCAGCAGGAGTAGATAGAATGGCTATGTTAATAGCTGACACACAAAATATAAGAGAAATCATAGCATTTCCAAAAAACAAAAAAGCAAGAGACTTGCTTATGCGAGCACCATCTGTTGTGTCAAAACAACAATTAGATGATGTACACATTCAATTAAAAAGAGATTAAGAGACAACGGGGGGATTAAGGGACGTTCCTTAAAATCCCTGTTTAGAGATTAAGAGGTACTCTTTAAATAAAAAAGGAGGAAAAAATGGAATATAGATATAAACCAAGCGATAAAGTTTGTTCGCAACAAATGATTATAGAATTAGATGGAGATATTGTAAAAAAAGTTACAATAGTAGGAGGATGTGCTGGAAATACAGTAGGTGTTTCTAATTTAATTCAAGGAATGAAAATTGATGAAGCAATTGAAAGATTAAAAGGAATTCCTTGTGGATTTAGAGGAACTTCTTGCCCAGACCAACTTTCTATCGCATTAGAAGAAGCAAAAAGTAAATTAATAGGTGAAAAATAGTATGAAAAAATATGTAATTGAAATAACCGTTTTCTTATGTGGTGCTTTGGGAATGATACTAGAATTAGTAGCAGCAAGAGTACTATCACCTTATGTTGGAAGTTCTAATTTAATATGGACTACTATTATTGGAGTCATGCTAACTAGTATGAGTATAGGATATTGGTTAGGTGGAAAATTAGCCGACAAAGACCCACATAGAAATCGCTTATCTAGTCTAATTTTATTAGGTGCTATTTTTACAAGTCTAATACCAATTTTTGAAACAATAGTGGTAAAAACCTTTGCTGTTTTTTCGCAAAATCTAGTAATCGTAGCATTTGTATCTGCTGCTATTGTATTTGGAATACCAAGTTTTGTATTAGCAACTGTATCGCCTTATGCTATTAAGTTAAAAGATAAACAACTAGAAGATATTGGTAAACTATCAGGAAGTATATCTTCTTTATCTACAATAGGAAGCATATTTGGAACCTTTGTAGCGGGATTTCTTTTAATTCCAACTTTTGGCGTTAGAGGTATTATTTTGGGAACAACCATATTGTTGGTTTTACTATCTATTTTGTTATATGAAAACAAAACCAAAAAATATTATGGAATGATGGCTTTTTTAGCGATTAGTTTAATCATGCTAAATTGGTTAGGAAAAGTAATGTTTGAAAGTAACAATAAAGATATTGTAAAAGATGTAGATTCCCAATATAGTAGAATATGGATAAAAACAGTAGAAGGAAAAAATAATAATTTTTATAAAACCATGCAAGTAGATACTGGACTAGAATCTTATATCAATCAGCAAACAGGAGAAATGGGTTCACAATATTTATATTATTATGATTTGTTTGAATATTTCCAAAAAGAAGCAAAAAACACCCTTTTAATTGGTGGAGCAGCTTACACATATCCAACTCATTATCTAAAAAAGTATTCGGATAAAAGAATTGATGTTTCAGAAATTGATAGCAAGATGACAGAACTTGCTACAGAACAATTTGATTTAGATAGCAATAATCCCAATTTAAAAATCTACCATCAAGATGGTAGAAGTTTTTTGAATAATACACAAAATAAATATGATTGCATTTTAATTGACGCCTTTAAAGGTGTCAATGCACCTTTTGAACTAACAACATATGAAGCTATGCAAAATGCAAAGAAAGCTTTGCAAGAAAATGGGATAGTAATTACTAATATATTATCAGCCATAGAAGGAAAAGGAGCAGATTTTATCAAATATGAATATGCAACTTACCAAGCTGTATTTGATGAAGTAAAAGTTTATCGAGTACCTTCTAATTGTAAAGAAACAGAAAGACAAAATTTGATTTTAGTAGGAATCAAAGGGAAAATAAATAAGAATGAGGAAAAACAAAAGGAGTATCAAAAATTACTAGAAACAGAATTAACTAATTTTTCATCAGATAAAAAAATAGTAACAGATCATTATGCTCCAATTGGGAATTGAAATAAATTAAGGAAGCGTAGAAATGAAGAAAAAAGTTTTATTAGGAATGAGTGGAGGTGTTGACAGCTCTGTATCAGCAGTTTTATTACAAAAACAAGGGTATGAAGTAATTGGGTGTACCATGAGATTATGGGAGTCAGATAATAGTGATGAAGAAGAAAGTAATTGCTGTGAAAATACAGCAATATATGATGCTAAAAGAGTTTGTGATAACTTAAAAATTCCTCACTATACCATAAATTGTAAACAAGAATTTAAGGAAAAAGTAGTAGACTACTTTATACAAGAATACAAGCAAGCAAGAACACCAAATCCATGTGTAGAATGTAATCGCTATTTAAAATTTGGTGCTTTTTATCAAAAAGCAAAAGAACTCCAATGTGATTATATAGCAACAGGACATTATGCAAGAATTGAATTGTCTAAAACTTATCAGCAATATGTGTTAAAACAATCAAAAGAAGAAAAGAAAGACCAAACTTATTTTTTATATACTATTCCAAAAGAAATGCTAGAGCATATCATTTTTCCTTTACAAGAGTATACCAATAAAGAAGAAATAAGAAAAATAGCAGAAGAAAATGGCTTAACAGTAGCACACAAAAAAGATAGCCAAGAAATTTGTTTTATTCCAAATGATGATTATATAATATTTTTGAAAAAGTATGGAAAAAATAAAAAAGGAAATATTGTATTAAAAAATGGAGAAATATTAGGTCAGCATGAAGGTATTATACATTATACAATTGGTCAAAGAAAGGGTTTAGGAATTTCTTATCAAAAGCCATTATATGTAATAGCACTAAAGAAGGAAAAAAATGAGGTAGTAGTAGGAACAAAAGAAGAATTGTATACGAAAGAACTATATGCAAAAGATATCAATTGGATGATATTTGAACAATTACGAGAACCAATTCGATGCCAAGCAAAGATTCGTTATCGCTCAAAAGAAGCAGATTGTACAGTATATCCAGAGGATGAAGCAGTTAAAGTAGTATTTGATGGTGAACAAAGAGCAGTTACACCTCGGACAATCGATTGTTTTTTATGACAAAGAAGGAGTTGTTCTAGGTGGAGGAAAAATAATCCTTTAAATATTTATTCATAAAATTGCAAAAAAACTTGTATAATTATTTAAATTATGATATAAATAGATTATAAAAATAATGCTATAATGATTAGAAAGGCGGAATTTTTTGTGGAAGAAGAAATAGAAAAAGATATGAAAACCATATTAATCGTGGATGATGAACCATCTATCCGAGATTTGTTAAGATATAATTTAGAAAAGGAAGGTTACAAAATAATAGAAGCTTCCGATGGTATAACAGGTGTTAATGTGGCATTAGAACAAAAACCAGATTTAATGCTATTAGATATTATGCTTCCAAAACTAGATGGATTATCTGTATGTAAAAGAGTAAAAAATTCTTTAAATATACCAATTATTATGCTTAAAGCAAAATCAGAAGAAATTGATACCATCTTAGGACTAGAATTAGGCGCAGATGATTACATTACAAAGCCATTTAGTGTAAGAGAATTAGCAGCAAGAGTAAAAGCTAATTTAAGAAAAATAGATGTTGTTTCTACTAATCGAGAGATAGAACCAGTTTCTAAGGAAGAAAAAAAGAAAGAAAGTAAAATTGTCGTAGGAGATTTAGAATTAGATTTAGACAAATTTGAAGTAAAAGTTAGGGGAGAAATTATTGACTTAACATTACGTGAATTTGAAGTATTAAAGTTCTTAGCTTCTCAACCAGAACAGGTAGTAACAAGAGAAACATTATTAGAAAAAGTTTGGGGATATGAATATTTTGGAGATATTAGAACAGTTGATGTAACAGTTAGAAGAATCAGAGAAAAAATAGAAAAAGATACTTCCATTCCTAAAATATTAATTACCAAAAGAGGAGTAGGATATTATATTGCATCAAATTAAAAGATAAAAGGAGCAAATGAAGTTAATTCATTTGCTTTTTTAATTTGTCGAATTTTGCGACGAAAAGTAAAGAAAAATCAAAAAATCTATTGACAATGTCTTTTGCAAAAATTATACTATGTAATAAATTATATAATTAATAAAAATACATAAGGAGGGAA
>CATOLW010000067.1 GCA_951800935.1 uncultured Clostridium sp. | reverse complement strand
TAGATTACACCTATAACAACTACTGTAACTACTGCTGATGGCAATAAATCCTTTTCACTTGCTAAACCTGACATCATTTTTACTGCAAATTGTATTCCAAATATAGAATGTATAATTGCTAAAACAAGTGGCACTCCAAAAAATATTCCTATTTGTCTAAATAAAGATTTGTTTATCATTTTTTCATCGCAACCAATTTTTCTTAAAATAGTATATCTTTGTTTATTATCTGAACTATCTGTTAGCTGTTTTAATGCTAAGATAGCTGAACTTGCAATTAGAAATATTACGCCTAAATAAATTGCAATAAATGTTACTATTGTCGCTAATCCTATACTTCCTTCCATAATCCTTGTTTTAGTAAGTCCTTCTATTTCCAATCCTTTTTTGTCTAAATTCTGTATAAATGCTGAATCATTTTTTGAAAATAATTCTTCAATCTTTTTCTTTCCTTCTTCTGTGTCATCATTATAATTTGCTGCTAAAAAGTGCATTTCTTTCATATCATCTGTTAAAGGGCAATTATCGGGAACAACTATTATTCCTGTATTTGTATGGCTTGTTGACATTACTATAAATCCATTTTTGCACTCATTATATTTTGATTTGTATTGTTTTCCTGCAATTGTTAAAGAATTGTTTCCTTCTGCTAATGCTTCATTTCTTACTTCTTCCATACTTGTAAAATCACAAAGCATAATATATTCATTATCATTTAATTCATACTCATCTATTCCATATAATTTTGCTATTTTATTATAATCAGATATTTTTACAATTTGTTCTGCTGTATCATACGCAAGCATAGGGAATTTCGCTTTTATCTGTTCTAATTTGTTTTCTAAAAAATCACTCCATGTTAAATCATTACTTGCATAAATTGGTATTTCCACCATATCTTTTAATACATTCATATCTAATCCATTATTTTCTAATGTTTGTTCTATTGGTAGTTTTGAATCCTCTCTTTGAATATCTGTTGTTTTTATTTCTCTACCATATTTTTTATATGTTTCTGGCAAATTCGCTGTTTTATAAAGGTTTAAATCTACTGGTGTCATTTCTACTAATTCTCTTCCCATTGTATTTCTCAATGATAAACTTGAAGAAAGTATTGATATTGTCATAAATAACATTAAACATATAATACTCATACTAGCGACGTTTGTGTTGATTTTATTGTTAATTTGCCTTAATACAAACATATTTGTGCCTTTTAAATATGTGTTCTTCATTTTTTGAACAATTTGTATAATAAAACCTGCTAAAGACCAGAATATTACGACTGTACTGACTATTCCCATTAAAATAGGTGGTAATAGTTTATCAGCTGTAGTTAAACTACTGCTATCCGCTGTTACTTTCCAATAAGCATAACCTAACATTGCCCCTGCAACAATAAATACTAATACGCAAAGAAATGGATTTTTTATTTTTACTTTTTCATTTTTCTTTTGTGCATTTAATAAGTTAATTAATTTATATTTTGAAACTGTATATGTATTGAATAACATTACTGCAACATACATTACTGCAAAATAAAGGCAAGTTTTCATAAAAGCATCTTGTGAAAATACAAACTGAAATTCACTCATGTCTGCTTCAAACATTTTAGCAACTAATACTGACATAAATTGTGATGCAAATACACCTGCAACGATTCCTATAACAAGTGAAATAATTCCAACAAATATTGTTTCCATTAGTATAATTTTTGATATTTGTCTTCTTCCCATTCCAAGAGACATATAAATTCCAAATTCTTTTTTCCTTCGATTAATTAAGAAATTATTAGCATATACAATTAGCAATCCTAATATAACTGCTACAAATACTGATACAAAACCAAGCATCGAAATCATCATTTGTATTATTTCTCTTTGTGATTGTGATACCTGTAGCATAGCTTGTTGACTGTCTATTGAATTGAACATATAAAAAATTGCTACACCTAATACTAATGTTAAAAAATATATAGCATAATCTTTTATACTTTTTTTCATATTATTCCAAGATAACTTAAATAACATCGTTCAAATCACCTCCAAGAAGTGTTTGCACCTCAATTATCTTTTCAAAGAATTGTTTTCTTGTGTCATTCCCTTTGATTATTTCATTAAAGATTTTTCCATCTTTAATAAATAAAATTCTATTTGCATAAGAGGCTGTAAAGGCATCATGTGTAACCATTAGAATAGTAGCACTCATTTTTTGGTTTAAAAACTCAAAGTTCTCTAATAGTTGTCTTGCTGATTTTGAATCTAATGCACCTGTTGGTTCATCTGCTAATACCATTTTAGGATTTGTAATAATTGCTCTAGCTGATGCAATTCTTTGTTTTTGTCCTCCAGATACTTGATAAGGATATTTTTTAAGAATCTCTTTAATTCCTAACTTTTCTGCAATTGCATTTACTCTTTTATCAATTTCTCTTGCATTTACTTTTTGAATTGTTAGTGCTAAAGCTATATTTTCATAAGCTGTAAGAGTATCTAATAAATTAAAGTCTTGAAAAATAAACCCTAATTCTTCTCTCCTAAATTTATTTAATTTGTTTCCTTTTAGTTTTGTAATATCCTCGCCATTAACAATAATATGTCCTGCTGTTACTCTGTCTATTGTTGAAATTACATTTAAAAGTGTACTTTTTCCTGATCCACTTGCACCCATAATTCCAACAAATTCTCCCTTTTCTACTGTAAAACTAATGTTGTCTATTGCTTTTGTTAGATTTGATTTGTTTCCATAGTATTTCTCTATGTTTTTTACTTCTAATACTTTTTCCATAATAAAAAACTCCTTTCAATCTAACATTATTATAACTCCACTTTAGCCATTGTTCCTATCGATTTACCTTACACGATTCTTACATTTTCGTAAGGTTTCTTTCTTATTAAAAAAACTATCCTGTAAATATAACAAGATAGCAATTTTATTTTATATCTATATAACTACTTTTTGGAAATACTAATCGTATTTCTGTTCCTTCATTTTGAACTGAATTTAGCTCTATTGCTATTCCTAATTTATTACATAGGTTTTTACATAGATACAATCCAATCCCTGTAGATTTTTTACCTATTAACCTGCCATTTGTTCCTGTAAAACCTTTTTCAAAAACTCTTGTTATTTCTCCTTTTTTTATTCCTATTCCATTATCTTTAATATAAAGAATCACATTTTCTTTTCCTTGTTTTGCATATATTTCAATCTCTAAATTTCTATCTTGTTTTTTATACTTTATACTATTTTGAATAATTTGATTTAATATGAATACAATCCATTTATTGTCTGTATTTACTTTTAAATCTAAATCGTGAACATTGACAGATATTTTTTCATGTATTAAAACATTTTTATTCTTCTTTATACTCTCATTTACAATGTCTTTTAAATCAACTTTTTTTACATAGTAATCTTTCTCTACTGTATTGCTCCTTGCATAATATAAAGCCTGTTCTATGTAGTTTTCTACTTTGTCTAATTCTTCATCTATACTTTTTGTAACTTCATTTTTATTATTTTCCACTATCATTTTACTCGCTGCTATTGGTATTTTTACCTCATGAATCCATAATTCTATGTATTCTTTATAATCTTCTTGTTTATATTTATATTTGTTTACATTTTCAACCATTGATTTATTAATTTGTTCTAATAAGTCTTTTAATATTTTACCTTCTATAAAACTTGGTACTTTTATAATCTCACTAATTAAATATTTGTCATCTAAGTTATTTAAAGTATCTTCTAAACCTTTATAAAATCTTCGTTTTATAAAATATTCTATGGAAAGTCCTATTATATATAAAAATATTATAGTAACTGGAATATATATTTTTATAAAATTTCCAAATGGATAAGGAATTAAAAATATTTCTATAGTGGCGATTCCAAATAATAGCAAGAAGCCTAAAAGTATTTTATCTTTTATAAAACTTTTAAAATTCATATCAGTTCTCTCCCTTTAATATATAGCCTTGTCCTCTTTTTGTTTCAATAATATCTTTTAGTCCTAATTCTTCTAATTTACTTCTTAATCTAGTAATATTAACACTTAAAGTATTATCATCAACAAAGCAATCATTTTCCCAGAGTACATCCATTATATCTTCTCTTGAAACGATTTTTTCTCTATTTTCAATAAAATATTTTAAAATTTTATATTCATTTTTAGTTAAATCAATAATTCTATCACCTTTTATTATTGTACTATTCGATATGTTTAAAATAAAATCTTTTGCATCAATCTTATTTTTAGGTTCACTATTACTATTTGTTCTTCTTAATAGCGAATTTACTTTTGCAAGTAGTATATGGATATTAAATGGCTTTGTAATATAATGATCTGCTCCATAATTTATTGAAACTAACTCATCTAGTTCATTATCTCTACTTGTGACGGCAATAATTCCCATATCAGATTGTTTTCTAATCTCTTTGCAAATATATTCTCCATCTTCTCCTGGCAAATTTATATCTAATAAGATAAGGTTTGGATTTATTTCTAAAACATCAGCTATAGTATTGTCAAATTTTTTTAAACATTCTGCTTGATAGCCTTGATGACTTAAAAATATTTCTAATTCATTTCTTAATTTTTCATCATCTTCAACGATTAATATTTTCTGCATTTTATGATACCTCCAAAATCATTATAGCATACTTTTTATGAAAATAACCTTACATTTCTGTAAGGTTACTGTATATAGTATTTAGAAGTTTATTTAATACTATTTTTTATCTTTGTTAAACTTGTTTATAATTAATGCAACTATTGCTACCAATATTAGTATTGCTACATATAACATAATGCTCATTTTCCAATCTCCAATAGCAAGCCTATCTCCTGCTAATGTAGAAGTAATAACAGATGGAAATCTGGCAAATGTTGAAATTAAGATAAACTTTATTGGTTTTATTGGCAATAATCCTGCAACATATACTAACAAATCTTTTGGTGTACCTGGTATCAAAAATAATACAAGCATTATTAGTTCAATCTTTTTTGGATTTTGAAATAATTTACTATTCTCTATTTTAGAAACTTTCATCACAAAAATCGTATACAAATTTTCTAACTAACAAATATATTGTTATTGATATAATAGCAGCTGACACCATAATAAATACTGTTCTCCATAATCCTCCATAACACATTCCTGCCAAAATTTCTATTGGTTCTCCTGGTACTATAATTAAAAATATTTGTGCTATCTGAAGTCCAAATAGTGATAACATTCCCATCATACCAGAATTATCAACTTTTTCTTTAAAAGCTACTTATCCTTCTACTGTAGATAAATTTTTCATTACTGGAAATAGGTATACTGCTATTCCTATAAATAATGTTAAAACTACTGCCATTAATAATATTTTAAATATTTTAATTTTCTTTTTCCTACTCATATAATCCCTTCTTTTTTACTTGTATGCATTAATAAATTATTCCTTATTAGCTCTTTAGGAAATTGATATTTACTAAGTAATCCCCCATATATTTCTCGTAATCCTTTTATATTTTTGAAATCTTCTGTTTCACTATATCTGGTAAATCACTTTTTATATCAGCTTTTTCCATTACATATTTTACAAATTCAGCACAATAAAAAGATTTTTGTTTTTTTATCTTTTTATGAAATATTTAGCTTTTCTGCAAGTTCTGCTTGTGTCATTTTTTTATTTTTTTCAACTTTTTCTATTTTTTAAAAGTATTGATTTAACAGGATTTTAACATATTTTTATACGTTTTTGTTATAAGCTATTTTAGTGTTATATCATATATTATTAAATTCCTCTAGTAAATTTTTATATTTTATTAAAAATACTGCAGAATCCTTCAAATTTGCTACATTTTGTAATTCATTTAGCATAATATAGCCTTTGCTTACATTATATTGTTTCCTTGCATCTATCTCTGTATTGGTTAATAATTTTGAATAACTATCAATTGCATTTTTCATATCTTCTGATATTTCTTGCCATTTTTCTTCATCTAATTTTGAATAAGCTTTAAAAACATTTAGTTTTGTTTCAATTAAAGTAGTATATAAGGCTTCTTGTCCGTGAACTTCTTAAAAACTTTGGCAAGTATTCATATGTTTTTGTCAATTCTGTTAATGTTTGTTCTTTGTTTTCACTTTTTACTGCTTTTGTTAGATTATCATATTGTGTATTAAATCCTAAAATATCTTCTTGATTAAGATTTGCACCATATAAATCCATAGTAATAGAAGGAAGAGAAACATATAAGCTTTCTATTTCATTTTTTACAATATCCCAATTGATATCTTCTGTATTTGTTAATACTCCATTTGCTTTTAATTCGAACTTTTTATTGTTTGTTTCTTCTGTTGCTGACGAACTTTCTCCAGAACTACTATCTTGTTGACCACCTCCAGAAGTACTTTCTTTTGAAGAAGATGCTTTCCCTTCTGAACTTCCACTATTGGATGAATTATTATTACTATTTGATTTTTCTGTTGTACTTTTTGAAATCTCACTTGTAATTACACTATAATTTCTAGCCTCTAGCTTATTCATAGAATTTAACAAATTAGCTAGTTTTGTTTCTATAAATTTAATTTCTGCAAATGTTTTATCTTTTTGATTTTCTGCATTTGACTTACTTGCATTACTATAAATCATAAATGATAAGACTACTAAAATTGCAATTAAAATAATATATCCCATTCTTTTAATATTTTTCAAATTTGATCCCCCTTTTTTTATTTCTATTTTTTCTAGTATTTACATTTTCGTTTTACTTTATTCTATGTATAAATTTTATTGTATTT
>CATOLW010000066.1 GCA_951800935.1 uncultured Clostridium sp. | reverse complement strand
AGTATTTAAACTAGCTGATAAATTACACAATAATCAAAGTAAAGTATATGCTGAGGTTCATTATACTGCAAATGACACACAGAAATTAGAATTAATTATACGAAATAAGGAAGATTTTTCATATATAGAAAAATGCGAAATTAACCTAACAGAAAATTCAAAAATGAAATGGGATAAAATAATTACATTATTTGAAACCTTTGTAGGAGGTGCAATAAATGAATAAAAAAGATGCAGTTGCTTATGCACAAATTACATTAAATTATATGCAAAGTTCTAAATATCGCGAAGAAATAACCCCTGATACATTAGGAATAGAAATGCGACAATGTTTTAAACTTTATCCTAGAGACATGGTTCAAACTATTGCTAATGCACAAGCTGAAGCAAGAAAAAAATTACAAAAAATCAAAAACGGAAGTGATACTAATGGAAAATGAAAGAATTGGAATTACGGTAGATGAAGCAGCTCAATTATTAGGAATTGGAAAAAATCTTATGTTGAAATTGGTAACCGTTCCTGGTTTTCCATCCATTCGTTTTAAAAGAAAAATAATAATAAATAAAAATAAATTAAAACAATGGTTTGATGAGAATCCAGGTACATACGGCAATTATAAATATTAATTTTTTCAACATTGTTTTTTGAGAAAAATTATTATACAATATAGAAAACAAACTTATAATTCTAATAATTTTCTCTAAAAGCATTGGAGGAGATAATGGAAAAAATAAGTACACAACCGAAGATGTCAAAAATAAACCTAAATTGTATGTCTTTTGAAATTAAACTAAGTATGAAAGGAGAAATTTTTAGAGCAAGGACAGCTTCTTTATTAAAAATTGAAAATGTGAAAAATCCTAGACCTGAAGCAACTAGTAAGCTATCCTATGAAATGGCCATTCAAAATCTAATACCTAAAATTGAAGATGCTTTAGAAGGAACAAATAAAAAATTTAGCAAAATATCTATAAATAATGATGGTAATGTAATATTTTTTATTGAAAATATCATTTATGAAAATACTCAAGAATTTTATCAAAATACTAACTCTTTAAATAATATGATAATGTCATTTACTAAATTACTTGAAAATTTATATTTAAGACCTGAAAATATGAATAAAATTCAAGAAGTATCTAATATTTTAACTAATAATGTTCTTTCTGTTGACAAGCAAAAAGAAGTTTTAGAATCTGTAATAGATACTGATTCTAATATAATTACTTTTAGAAATGTTATTATTGAATGGCAACAATACTTGTATGAAAGAACTCTAAAACCTTATGATGATGAAGACTATTTTAGTCCAACAACATTACAAAGTTATAACAGATATTTATGGAGTATAGTTTTTCCATATCTTGATGAACATCCTGAATGTGATAACATAAATATCTTTTCTGAAAAAAATGTTGATGAGATACTAACAATGACAAAATGCAAAGATACTCAAAGAGTTTTATTACTTTCATTAAAGCAAACATTTCAATTCGCAGTAGATAAATCATATCTTGAAATTAGTCCTATTGCTGATAAACAAATAAAAACTAAAAATAAAGTCAAAAAAAATAAAAATACAAATAGTTATGAATTCATAGAGGAAGAAGAAAGAGCCAAATGGATTAATTGTATGATAAAGGATTATGGATTTAAAGCAAAATATCATAAAAAAACAGATGGCTCACTGGCTTTCTTATTCACTTTATTACATGGAACTCGTCCTGAAGAAACTTGTGGTGTTAGATGGATAGATCTTGATTTTTTACAAGATGATTTTTATGTTCAAAACGCTTATAAAACTAATCCTATTTTTAATAAAGTAACTATGGAAAGAATAGGTTGGAAAAATGAAGATGGACCTTTGAAAACACCTGAAAGTTATAGACATATACCTATTGATTTATTAATAAAAGACTTACTAATTGAACATAAAAAAGAACAACAAGAAGAATTTGAAAAAAATAATTTGAAATGGTCTGAAAATCAATATGTTTTCTTAAATAGTTCAAGAACTCCATTTACACCAAAAGTATTATCTAGGAATTTTTTAAAATTTATTAGAAGAAATAAATTACCACATATGGTACTTTATGGATTAAGACACAGTTTTGCAACTCATTGCAGAAATTCTGGAATGCTTCCTGAAGTATTAGCTCCTTTAATGGGACATACTGAATATGAAACAACTCAAAAATACTATATTCATATATCTTCTAAACAGAAAAAGGATGAATTACAGAAAATTCAACAAAAAGATATACAAAATTATTTAGGCAATGAAAATAAAGATTTGATACATCTTCAAAATAATATAAATCAAAAACACAAAAACATTGAAAATCTACAAGAAGTTCAAAAAGAAGATCTGACACATTATTTAGAATTAAACGATGAAACTTTAAATATTTTAAAATGTTTTATTATGCAATTACAAGAAAAAGTACCTGCATAAAAAGAAAATTTTATGTTTCCTAATTTTTATGTAACTATACTAAAAAGTGGGGACTATGTGGGGACTAAATGGGGACTAAATCAAAAAATCCCTCTTCCCTATATAAAAAATATTGGCATTTTTTATACCAATAAAAAGTCTAAAAGCCAGCAATCAAGACTATTTCAAGACTACTGACCTATATGGAGCCACTTCCCAGATTCGAACTGGGGACCCCCGCATTACAAGTGCGGTGCTCTGGCCAGCTGAGCTAAAGTGGCATCATATTTGATTTTGGTGACCCGTACGGGAATCGAACCCATGTCTCCGCCGTGAAAGGGCGGTGTCTTAACCGCTTGACCAACGGGCCTTATATAGAAAGAACTAAATACTTCATGGAGAATTATTTAGTTCTTTTGGTGAGCTATCCGCGACTCGAACGCGGGACAACTTGATTAAAAGTCAAGTGCTCTACCACCTGAGCTAATAGCCCAAATTTTGCGTTGTCATCACAACGCTTTTATATTTTACAACGTTTTTAAGAAAAAGTCAATACATTTGTAAAATTTTTTTGCCTTTTTTGTGAATTTTTGCAACTTTTTATGATTATGTTATTTTATTTTATTCTTTTGCATTTAATTTTTCTAATACTTCTTCTACTGCAATTCCATGTACTTGGCAAGCTTCTTCTAATGTTTCCATTTGAGAAGCAGGACATCCTAAGCAATGCATTCCAATTTCCAATAAAATTTCTGCTTTTTGAGGTGCCTTTTCTAAAATTTCTCCAATTTTCGTGTCTTTATTAAATTCCATTTTCTTAAAACCTCCTTTTTTATTTTATTATTTTAACACATTTTTTAAAAAAAGTATAGACAAATCAAAAAAAATATTGTATGATAGTAAAAATTTAAGAAAGGTGGTGAAATCATTTCAAAACTGATTGATTTATTTTTTATTACTTTTATTATCTATCTTTTTATCACTTTATATTCATTCTACACATTTTTTGATATTATCTTTTTTCACAACAAACAAGGTTCCAAATTAAAAATCAAAAAGAATTCATTTTCATAAAGGAGGTTTTTTATTATCAGCAAGTTTTTTAAAGAATTTGTTTTCCTAAGTCTATGGCTTATTTTCTTTAGTTATGTTACCTTTTCTGTTTTATCTCCTATTTTTTCAGCGAATGAAATTATTATTACTTATGGTTTTCATCCTTTTGATATTTGTTCTAAAAATCCTGACCTATGGGAATTTTTAAAAATGATATATGTATTTTGTTCTTTATTTTCTGCTTTTATATTAGGACATACTATTTATGCTAGATTTTTAATAAAATTTTCTTTTTTTCAGACCAATTTTTCTCATAAAAAAATAGAAAGTATAAAATTAGCATCTACTAAAGATAATTTGCAATTATTAATTGGAGAAGACTTATCTCATCAAAAAGTTTATGTTCCAGAAAATGGACTCTATCAAAATTTTCTTATTACTGGAACCATTGGCTGTGGTAAAACTTCTAGTGCTATGTATCCTTTTTGCAAACAACTAATGGAATTTAATCAAAAACATCCTAACGATAAAATAGGTATGCTAATTTTAGATGTTAAAGGAAATCTTTATCACCAAGTGAAACACTATGCTAATCAATATCAATTAGAAGATGACTTAATTGTGATTGAGCTAAATTCTCCTATCCACTATAATCCTTTACATAAACCAGACTTAAAGCCCCAAGTATTAGCCAATCGTTTAAAAACAATTCTTCTACTTTTCTCAGAAAATAATACTGAGTCTTATTGGCTTGATAAAGCAGAAGAAATTTTAACAGAATGTATTAAACTTTGTAGACTTTATAATGATGGTTATGTTACCTTCTTAGAACTCCATAAACTAATTACTATACCTAATTATTATCAAGAAAAAATTTCTATTCTACGAAATTTATTTATTTCTTCTCGATTATCTTCCTCTCAAATTTATGAATTGAATACTAGCTTAGATTTTTTTCAAAAGGAATTTGAAAATCTAGATTCTCGCACCAAAGGAATTCTAGTTTCTGAAATCACTCGAATCACCAATATTTTTGTTTCTGATTTCGATGTTATGACTACTTTTTGTGCTCCAAGAGAAAAACTTTCTTTTTCTGGTTTTTCAGAAGTAATTAAAAAAGGAAAAATTGTTGTTTTGCATATGAATATTTCAGAGTATGCTTCTCTTTCTAAAATAATTGCTACTTATTTAAAATTAGATTTCCAAACAGAAATTATTACTAATTTATCAACTAACTCTGTTCGACCAACTGCTTTTATTTGTGATGAATATGATAAATATGTTAGCAAATCAGATAGTGAATTTTTTTCTTTGAGTAGAGAAGCAAAATGTATTAACATTGTAAGTACCCAAAGTTATTCTTCTTTAAAAGCAACTTTAAAAGAAGAAGCTCAAGTAAAAGTACTAATTCAAAATCTGATTAATAAAATATGGTTTCGAACCGATGATATTTTTACCATTGAAGAAGCACAAAAACAATTAGGCAAAGAAGAAAAGCTAAGAACCTCAAAAAGTATCTCTGAGAGTGCAAAACAAACTCGTTTTAGTTATCTCTCCAACACTTTAAATTCGCAAGATTCTAACATTTCTGAAACTTTTAGTACCTATTTACAAAATGATTATATTTATGAATCGAACTTTTTTACACAAAGTTTAGAAACCTTTTCATCACTTGCTTTTTTATCAGACGGAAATAAAGTCTTTCCACCTCAAAAACTTCTTATGTTACCTTATTTTAAATAATTTTAATAAGAAAGGAATGATTCTATGAATAAAAAAATTTTTTATACCATTTTTACAACTATTTTATTTACTCTCTTTTTATGTATTTTTTCTTCTGTTTCTCTTGCTTGGGGAGACCCTCAAATTGTAAGCAAAATTAACGCAGCTTTTGAAAGTATTGAAAGTTGGCTATTAAAAATAGCTACTCCAGCTGCTGCTGTTGCAGTAGGAACTGGTGTTTTTATGAAAAAATTTAGTTTTGGAGATGAAGAAAAAATCAGAACAGGAAACAAATTAGTAAAAGGGTCTTTGTTCTCTTATGCTTTTATTCTTGCTATCGACTTAATTTTATCTGCCATCAAATCATTAATTAGTTAAGGAGGTTCTTTTGGAAAACTCATCAAATATTACACAAACTATTATAGATGTTATTAATTCTATTTTTGAAACTTTATTTAGTTCTATCGATAATAATCTTTATTCTGTCTTAGACGACATTACTTTTATTAATTCTGACATTTTACAAGATAAAAATTTTGAAAACCTTTTTGGTACTTCTGTTTCAAATGGTATCTTATTAATTGCTAATTCTTTTTTACTCGCTTTTATCCTATACTATGCTGCTCGTTATTTAATGGCTCATTTTACTTACACACAAACAGAATCTCCTTTTAGTTTTATCATAAAATTAGTTTTATGTGGACTTTTAATGAATGCATCTTTTTTTCTCATGGGATTTATTCTTGATTTAAATTCTAACGTTTCTCTTGCTATTCGTGCTTTAGGAGAAAATTTATTTCAAAAAGATATTTGCTTTTCTGGATTAATTACTACCATTAATACTAATATTGCAATTGATGCAAATTCTCTTAATATTTTTTCTTTAGATGGCTTAATAAAAGGAACCTTAAGTATGTCTCTTCTTAATTTAGTTTTTTCTTATTCTTTACGTTATATCTTTATTAAAGTATTCATTTTATTATCCCCTTTTTCCTTTTTATCCTTAACTTTAAATAAAACAAGTTGGTTTTTCCAAACTTGGTTCCGAAATTTATTTTCTTTACTTTTCATTCAAATTATTGTTTCCATTGTTTTATTAATTTTATTTTCTATGGATTATTCTTCTAGTAATTTATTTAGCAAATTTATTTATATTGGTGGAATTTATGCTTTAATAAAGACTAATTCTTTGGTTCGTGATTTTATTGGCGGAGTTTCCACACAAGTTTCACAATCTGTAAAAAACTTTGTTGGTTTTAAATCTTAAGGAGGTAGTTAATGAAATTTATTTTTCCACAAAATTATGATTTTAAAAATAAGATATTTGGTATTATTGATTATTCTACTGCTTTTGTTAATTTGCTTTGGTCTGCCTTTGTTTTCATTTTAGTTAATTTGCTTTTTACAAATTTAACTTTTAAAATTTTTATATTTGTTATTTTATGTTTCCCTTTATTGCTTATTAGTTTTGCTGGATTCAATGGTGAAAATATTATTGATGTGTTTTCTTATTTGTTTCGTTTTTTAAGAAAACCTAAATTATTAGTGTATAAAAAAACTTCTTAACAAGTTATGTTATTTACTCTATAATATTTT
>CATOLW010000065.1 GCA_951800935.1 uncultured Clostridium sp. | reverse complement strand
TTTTATTCGAACATTGAAAATTAAATAAGAAAGAGGTGTATGATTATGAACATAGTAATCATAATCGCCGTTATCTTAATCTCATTAGCAATTGGTACCATATTTGGAATGGCGTACCGTAAAAAAATTGCAGAGTCTAAAATCCAAGGAGCAGAAAATGAAGCAAAAAGACTAGTTGATTTAGCAAAAATAGAAGCAGAAAATTTAAAAAAAGAAGAAATCTTCAAAGCAAAAGAAGAAATCATGAGCAGTAGAAAAGAGTTAGATCAAGAGATTAAAGAAAGAAGAGGCGAAGTACAAAAACAAGAATCAAGATTAATGCAAAAAGAAGAAAACTTAGAAAAACGTGAAGCAAACTTTGAAAAGAAAGAACAAGAACTAGAAAGAGAAAGACAAGAAGTTGAAAAACAAAAAGAAGAAATTGAAAAATTGCATGAAGAAGAAATGGTACAACTTCAAAAAATAGCATCATTAACCAAAGACGAGGCAAAAGCACAATTATTATCTGAAATGGACAAAGAATTAACAGCTGAAAAAGCTGCATTAATCCGTGAAAAAGAGCAAAAAGCAAAAGAAAGTGCCGTTAAAAATGCAAAAGAAATTTTAAGCTATGCCGTACAAAAATGTGCAGCAGATCATTCACAAGAAACTACTGTATCAATTGTAGCACTTCCAAACGATGATATGAAAGGAAGAATTATTGGTAGAGAAGGTAGAAACATAAAAGCATTAGAAACACTAACAGGAATTGACCTAATCATTGATGATACACCAGAAGCAGTCGTTTTGTCAGGATTTGACCCATTAAGAAGAGAGGTTGCTAAAATCGCACTAGAAAAATTAATTGACGATGGAAGAATCCATCCAGCTAAAATTGAAGAAATGGTTGAAAAAGCAAAAGAAGAAGTAGAGACAACCATAAAAGAAGAAGGAGAAAGAGCAGTATTAGAAACAGGAGTAATTGGACTTCATCCAGACATTGTAAAACTAATTGGAAAATTAAAATATAGGACAAGTTATGGACAAAACGTACTAAATCATTCAATTGAAGTTTCAAACTTAGCAAGAATCATGGCAGAAGAATTAGGATTGGATCCAAAACTAGCAAGAAGAGCAGGATTATTACATGATATTGGAAAAGCATTAGACCATGATATGGAAGGAACACACGTTGAAATAGGAGTAGAAGTTCTTAAAAAATTCAAAGAAAATCCACTTGTTATCAATGCTGTAGAAGCACACCATGGAGATGTAGAACCAGAAACTTTAGAAGCTGTTTTAATTCAAGCAGCAGATGCCATATCAGCATCAAGACCAGGAGCAAGAAGAGAAACAGTAGAAGCTTATATCAAAAGATTACAAAACCTAGAAGAAATAGCAGATTCTTTTGAAGGAGTTGAAAAATCATTTGCTATCCAAGCTGGTAGAGAAATTAGAATTATCGTAAAACCAGATAGAATATCAGATGATAAAATGACAATTTTAGCAAGAGAAGTTTCTAAAAAAATTGAAAATGAAATGGATTATCCAGGTCAAATTAAAGTTAACATGATTCGTGAAACAAGAGTAATTGATTATGCAAAATAATTTAAAAGTTGCGACCAAAAAAGTCGCAGCTTTTTTGTTTTTTATGGATTGACAAAAGTTTTTTTAAAAATAAACGTAAAAACTATTGACTAGAGCAAAAAGAAAGGATATTATGATAATAAATAAAAAAGAAAAGATATATGATATATGGTAAAAGTATTGAATTAAAAATTGAAAAGAGGTGAAACAAATGAAGAATAAGAAATTACTAATTTTAGCATTAATTGTTGTTATTATTTTGGCACTAGGATTTGGTGTTTATCATATGTATACTTCCTATCTTTTTAGCGAAGATGGAACTATTGTAGATGGGCATAAGGATTTGATCGAACATTTAAAAGGAATTGAAGATAAAGAAGAACGTAAAAAACAAATTGATTTTTCTTTGGAAAGTAATATAATAACACAAGAAGAAGCAGACCAATTATACTAAGCAAGACATTAAGTTCTTGCTTTATTTTTTGATTTATAGTATGATAAAGAAAACAAACAAGAAAGAAGGAATAACATGAAAATTTTAGCAGTAGGAGACTTAATTGGAATGGCAGGTATTCAAGAATTACGAAAGCAAATAGAAGAAATTAGAAAAAAAGAAACCATAGATTTTGTAATTGTAAACGGGGAAAATGCAGCAGAAGGAATGGGAATTACAGAAAAAAACTTTAATGATATTTTAGCTATGAAAGTAGATGTTATCACAATGGGAAATCATACTTGGGGAAAAAAAGATATTTTCAAATTCATTGATCATCCAAAGTTGATTAGGCCAGCCAACTATCCCAAAGGAGTTTGCCGGAAAGGGATACAACATTTATACTTGTCAAAACAAGAAAATAGCAGTTATCAATTTAATGGGAAGAGTAGATATTAATATACTTACTGAAAATCCATTTATTGTTGTAAAAGAAATCATTGAAAAAATAGAGAATAAAGTAGACATGATTTTTGTTGACTTCCATGCAGAGGCAACAGCTGAGAAAATAGCAATGGGTTATTTCTTAGATGGAAAAGTAACTGCCCTATATGGTACTCATACACATGTACAAACAGCAGATGAAAAGATTTTGCCAAAAGGAACTGCCTATATAACAGACATTGGAATGACAGGCCCTAAATATTCTGTGATTGGAATGGACATAGCAGCATCTTTAAAAAGATTTGAAACTACACTACCAGAAAGATATAAAATTGCAACAGGAGAATGTATATTAAATGCTGTTATATTTGATATAGATAACACGAATAATCAGGTAAAAAAGATAAAAAGATTATACTTGTAGTTTGTTTGTCAGAAATAGTCGAAAAGGTAAAAATATTGCGATGAAATTTCCTAAAAAATTCCAGAAAACACTTTACAAATATTTCCATATAATGTAAAATAACAATCGTAAAAGTTGCAACAAAAAATAAAAATTATAGGAGGCAAAAGAAAAATGGAAGTTTTAAAGATTTCATCTAAATCAAACCCTAATTCAGTAGCAGGAGCAATTGCTGGATTAGTAAAAGAATCCAATAAAGCAGAAATGCAAGCAATTGGAGCAGGAGCACTAAATCAGGCAGTAAAAGCAGTGGCAATCGCAAGAGGATTTGTTGCACCAGCAGGAGTGGACTTAGTTTGTATACCAGCATTTGCGGAAGTAGAAGTAGAAGGAGAAGACAGAACTGGTATCAAGTTAATTGTTGAATCAAGAGTATAAAAATAAAAGGATGGGCTGTATTTTAATGCAGCTCGTTTTGTATATATTTTCCTAGACGAAAATAAGAATCAATTAAAACAAGAGGGGTTTTTGACAAACTTTTAACAAACATCTTGAAATTTGATTCGAATTAAGATATGATAGCAAAAGAATAGAGGTGAAATATGAAATCAAATTGGATTAAATATGTTTTTATTATTTTTATCATTGGTATTTTACTATTTGCTATTTTCAAAATCAGACAAGATGAAGAAGAAAAGAAGCAAGAATTAGAACACGTAAGTAGTAAGCAAGAAAAAAAGACAGAACTAACACTAGGAATTGCTCAATTAGACACAATGAATCCAATTCTTAGTAAAAATAAAAATGTACAAGATATTTCAAAATTGATTTTTGAGCCATTAGTTATGATAACAGCAGATTATAAAGCTGAGCCAGCTTTGGCAACCCAGTGGGCAAAACAAAGTGATAATTCTTATTTAATCAAATTAAGAGAAAATGCCAAATGGACAAAAGGAGAACGATTTACAGCAGAAGATGTTAGATTTACTATTGATCGTTTAAAAGAAATACCTTCCATTTATTCTTATCATGTCCAATATGTAACCAGTGTTGATATTGTAGACGATTATACCATAAAAATAAATTTAGATAGAGAAATACCTTTTTATGAATATCAATTAACTTTTCCTATTTTATCAAAAGACTATTACGAAAATGAAGACTTTGTAAATACACAGAAAAACTCTTCACCATCTGGAACAGGAAAATATAAAATTGCAGAGGTGCAATCCTCCTATCTCATTTTAGAAAAGAATGAAGGATGGTGGAATCGAGAAAAAGACTTAACCATAGAAAAAATCACAGTAAATTTGTATTCTTCTATTGGAGAATTATACAATAGTTTTAAAATAGGAAACATTGACTTGGTGGCAACTACGAATGACAATTTACAAGAATACATAGGAACAATTGGTTATAGCTCCAAAGAATTGAAAGGAAGAGATCATACTTTTTTAGCTTTTAATATGCAAAATAATTTTTTAGCAAGACAAGAAGTAAGAAAAGCAATTGCTTATTCAATTGATAAAGAAAACATTATTTCAAGTGTATTCAATAATAAATGTTTTAGCAGTAGTTTTCCATTAGATTATGGAAGTTGGTTGGCACAGGGACAAGATGCAAGCAGTGGATATAATATAGAACAAGCAAAACAAATATTAATAGATAATGGATGGAGCTATCGTTCAGGAGGGTGGCAAAAAACAGAAAACTATAAAACACAAAGACTTTCTTTTAATCTTTTGGTAAGAGCAAGCGATTCTTCTAAAGTGGCAGTTGCAACAAATCTGAAACAACAATTAGAAGCACAAGGAATTATAATCAATATTGTACAAGCATCAGATGACCAATATAATAATAGCATCAACAACAGAAATTATGACATAGCATTATGCAGTATGACTCTTTCTCCATCACCAAATCTTACTACCTATTTAGGAGAGGGGAACATGGCAAACTACAACAATGAAGAGGTACGCAATATTATGAATGAAGTTAGAAATACAACAGATGAAAATATTTTGAAAGAAAAATATTTGAGACTAGTTGAAATTTATAAAACAGATAGTCCTTATATTAGCTTATATAATAACAAATATACGGTAGTCTATAATTCGGGATTAGTAGGAGAGATTAATCCAAATTGGTTTTATCAATTCTATGGAATAGAAGGATGGTACAAATAAAATAAAAAAATTTAAAAAAGCTATTGACAAAACATATTTTTGGTATATAATAATAAAGATCAAACAAAAGTTCAAAAATAAGGAGGAAAAATTATGGGAGAAAATACAGAAAAAAAGAAAGCACTAGAAATGGCTATGAGTCAAATAGAAAAACAATTTGGTAAAGGCTCTGTTATGAAACTTCGGAGAATTTAAAGCAATGGAAGTAGAAGCCATACCAACAGGAGCGTTAAGTCTTGATATTGCATTAGGAATTGGAGGTGTTCCAAGAGGAAGAATCATAGAAGTTTATGGTCCAGAATCTTCTGGTAAAACAACCTTAGCATTGCATATAGTAGCAGAAGCACAAAAAATGGGTGGAGAAGCAGCATTTATTGATGCAGAACATGCTTTAGATCCAGTATATGCTAAAAAATTAGGAGTAGATATTGATAATTTAATTGTATCGCAACCAGATACAGGAGAGCAAGCATTAGAAATCACAGAAAGTTTAGTAAGAAGTGGAGCATTAGATGTTATTGTTGTTGACTCTGTTGCAGCTTTAGTTCCAAAAGCTGAAATTGATGGGGATATGGGAGATTCTCATATGGGACTTCAAGCAAGACTAATGTCGCAAGCATTAAGAAAATTAGCAGGAGCATTAAACAAAACAAAAACAGTTCTAATTTTCATTAACCAATTAAGAGAAAAAATAGGAGTTATGTTTGGAAATCCAGAAACAACAACAGGTGGTAGAGCTTTAAAATTTTATGCTTCTGTTAGAATGGATATCAGAAAAATAGAAAACATTAAACAAGATGGAGAATTCAAAGGAAACCGTGTACGTGTTAAAGTAGTAAAAAATAAAGTAGCACCACCTTTTAGAGAAGCAGAATTTGATGTGGTTTATGGAGAAGGTATTTCAAAAGCAGGTAATATTTTAGACATGGCTGTTAATTTAGACATTATAGAAAAAGCAGGTTCATGGTTTAGTTATAATGGTGACAGAATAGGACAGGGTAGAGAAAATGTTAAAAACTATCTAAAAGAAAATCCAGACATTTTAGAAGAAGTAGAAGCAAAAGTAAGAGATAACTTTGCAAAAGCTTTTGAACAAAGTCTTGGAGAAGAATTGCCAAGTAGCGAAGAAGACGAAGAATAAAAAATAAGAAAGGTAAGAAAATATTTCTTACCTTTTAAAATATCTTGCTATTTAGAAAAAATTGTAGTAAAATGTGAAAAAAGAAAGGAAAAGAAATGTATACAATCGAACAATTTGATAAAGAAAAAACAAAAGTATTAAAATACATATTGTATAAAAAAAGAACAGAGCAAGAAATAAGAAGAAAATTCTCAAATATGATAGAAAATAATATGTTAGAAGATATTATTGAATACTTAAAAGAGGCAAAGTATATTAATGATAATGAATTCATTGACAAAACAATCCATAATTTTATAATGCTAAAAAACTTGTCTATCAAAGAAATACAACATAAATTATTAGCAAAAGGATTAAATAGAAATGATATAGAAGACTATATTGATGAAAATAAAGAAGAACTACAAGAATATGAAATAAAATCAGCAGAAAATATCATAGATAAGAAAGCAATATCAATGGAGCAAGAAGAAATAAAACAATATTTGCTAAAAAAAGGATATCAATTGGAAAATATAAATAAAGCAAAAGGGAGAGGGGAATAAAATGCAAAAATTTAATTACCATACACATACTTATCGTTGTGGACATGCAGATACAGACATTACAGATGAAGACTACATTTTGCTTTATTTATATTTTCCAATTGATATCCTTTTTT
>CATOLW010000064.1 GCA_951800935.1 uncultured Clostridium sp. | reverse complement strand
TCCTGAAATTGTTAATAATCCTCGGTATCTATAATCTACTTACGAATAAATATCACGAATCAGAAAATAAAAACATAAAAGTTAATTTAACTTTCTTATTAGATTTAAATGATTTAAGAATGAAAATTTATGAATTTGCTAGAATATTAGGCATTCTTTTAGACAATGCTATTGAAGCAAGCAGTGAATGTTTAGAAAAAACCATTAATATTACTTTTAGAAATGATACAAAAAATAATCGCCAATTAATTATCATAGAAAATACTTATAACAATAAAGAAATCGATACAGAAAAAATATTTGAAAAAGGTATTTCAGAAAAAGAAAATCATACAGGATTAGGTTTATGGGAAGTTCGTAAAATTGTTAAGAAAAATAAAAATCTTAATCTCTATACTTCTAAAACAAAAAAATTTTTCTCTCAACAATTAGAAATCTATTAATAAACAAAAAAGCAACTTTTTAAAGTTGCTTTTTTGTTTGGATTGTATAAGTATAACTTTTAAGTTATATGATATTGGCAAAAATAATTTTTCGTCCTATTTTTACCAATTTTTAATCTTTTTTAATCATAGAAGCTGGCATTTTTGGTTGATGAAAAATTAGAAATGCACCACATGCTGTATTGGTCATTTTTGCATATTTTTCAGCTGCTTTTGCTAAAAATTTTAACATAACAATTTCCTCCTTTGTAAAAATCTTTATAATATTAAATATTTAATATTAAACTGATTCAATTGATGTATTTCCATACACTTCATAGCCATATTTACTCTTTGCTAATCGATACACAAATTTAGTAATGGATACCGTTTGGAAAAAGTTGGCTAATATTAATATGTTAGCTATTGTACTATCCTCTATCATACAAGCAATTAGTAATCCAATTGTAAAAGTAATATAGGATGCTATTTGTTTTTTTCTTCTAACTTTCTTTTGTAATATTGGAACATCCTCTGTATCAGCTGGTGCATAAAGTTTTATCATAATAACTCCAAATATCCATACCATTCCAGTTGCAACATATTTTGCAATCTTTGGTAGTACAAATAATTGTGATACAAAAGGAATCATACAATAAAATAATGTTGTAACAATGATGCAACCCAAATGGGTTTTTAAGTGTACTCCACCAGAAGCGCCTTTATATAAAAATATAGCTGCAAAAGTAAATAAAGCCAAATGAAAAATTCCAAGTATATAGGCAACTGCCAACATAATGAATACTTTTGGTATTTCACCTACAATATTTTGGAGTCCATAGTTAATTACTTCTGCTTTTTCATCATCTATTTCTGGCATTTCTTTTCTAATTTGATTGGTTAGAAACATACAGATTTTATCTATCATTTCTCCACCTCGTTTTCATCATTCGCATAATATCACTTTTGAATCCATCTCTTTTATTTTCTTTATGAAATGCCGTTTTTGGTTTATAAAAAAAACAAGCACATTTGTAAAAAACGTACTTGTTTATAATAATTTTATATTTCCTCTTCTTTTTCCTATATGATTCAAATTGTTTTGTAAAATTTATAATAAAACAATAAAAAAACAGTATGTTTCATTTTTCGATACATACTGTCTTTCTTTTTTAATTTTGGTACCAATGGCGTAGTTATTTACAACTTTTTTCTTTTATCTCCATTTTGTACAATTAAATACCACATTACGCAATATTTGTAAGAAAATTTGTATTATACAAAATAATATGATAAAATATAAAAGTAAAATGTTTTGACTTATTTGAATATAAGTAATTTTCAAAGTAACTAATAATATTTTAACACAAACTAAAAGGAGGAAACACGAATATGAACTTAATGCAAAACGAAAAGTTTAAAAAAATAATAAGTGAGGTTGATACCGATTGGTCAATAGAAGAAAGGGTTCGGTATGTACTTCAGAAGCTAGGAATATGCGACGAAACAATTATTCATATAGTAACAGCAGGAGTAAAAACCGAAAATCTGGACCGATATACTCTTTGGCAAGAATCAGGATTTTTAGAAAATCTTGATGAAAAATGTAAAGAATTATCTGATGCCATTAATAATTGGAACAATGATATTGAGGCAAATTGGACCGTAGAAGAACGGTTAATGTATGAACTTCAAAAACTAGGATGTAATGAATCAATTATTCGTATAATAATGGCTGGAGCGAAAATAGCCAATTTATACGAGAATACTCTTTTAGAAAAATCAGAATTTTTACAAGATTTTCAAGAATTATATTCCGCAATCAATACTTTCATTGAAAAACAAGATGCTGACAATAAAATTGGCATAATTACTTTTATTAGAACTTTACAAGAAAATATTATGAAATCCAATGAAATAAAAAGAGTAATATGCCTTTTCCAATAATTATTAGTTATTACACCAAAAAAAACACACAATAATTTGTGTGTTTTTTTGGTGTAATAGGACTTTGACCTTGTCATAAGCCCTAACCTCCTATGAGTTGTGTCATACTAACACAACTCGTGGGCTCTGCGAGGCAATAAACATTTTACAAAAAAAATCATCCATTTTACTGAATGATTTTTGTATCTATTCTATTGTTTCGAACAGAAACGTCATTGGTAGCGAAGATGTGATTCGAACACATGACCCTTCGGGTATGAACCGAATGCTCTAGCCAACTGAGCTACTTCGCCATATTCTTTTAACGTTATTTATTATAAAGGTAGTTTTTCCATTTGTCAAGATAAAAATACAAGAAAATCAAATTTCTTGTATTTTTAATCTCTTTCCTTGTCTTCTATTTCTTTGCTTTGAGTTCTTTCTGGATTCTCTTGATTCAATTCTTGTTGTGCGTTTTGTCTAACTTCTTCTCTCAAATCCTTCTTATTTTTATCTTTTATTGAATTTCCTCCATCTGTTGGTTTCATTATGTTTTTATCAACATATTCTAACGTTTTTGCCAATTCTTTTTTTTCATCTTCTTTTGCTTCTGGACTTTTTAAAATTTCTTCAGTTTGTGTTAATTCTGGTTCAGAAGGTTCTATTACTGTTTTGGCAACATCTGAAATCTTAGCATTGTTTTCTAAATCTTTTTCTTTATCCATTTTTATTTTTCACCTCAACGATAAATTTAAAACTACATTTTTATTATAGCACAAAAATCCTGAAAAAAGCAAGTTTTTTATACTTTTTTCTCCTATACCTTACAATAAAAACTCTTTTAGAATATTGGCACATCTTTTAGAAGCAAGTTTTAAATTCTCATCAAATGTTGATGCATTTCTTCCATTTGGTGTATCAGAAATACTTCTAATGGCTATAAATGGAATATTATCTAGATAACATACTTGTCCAATTGCAGCACATTCCATATCCACTACATCAGCATTAAATTTTGCACGAATTTTATCTTTCATCCATGCTTCTGTACAAAAAATATCTCCTGTTGCTATCACTCCTATTTTTATTTGATAACTTCTTTCTGGTAAGGATTTAATTACTTGTTCTAATTCATTTATTAGCTCTCTATCACATATGATAGCATCTCCAACTCCTGTAATATAGCCCTTACTATGTCCAAATGCTGTAATATCAAAATCATGTTGGACTACTTGTTTTCCAATTAACACATCTCCTATATTTAACATTCCATTAATGGAACCACCAGCCCCTAAGTTGATAACATATTGTATTTCAAAATTTTGAAGCATTACTTGTGTAGTTCTGGCTGCATTTACCTTTCCAATTCCACTTTTAACTAATACACATTCTTTTCCTTGAATCTTTCCTTCTAAGAATCTTAAATTATAAATTTGTTTGATTTCTATTTCTGTCATCAAATTAATAATAGCTTCTCTTTCCTCATCCATCGCTACAATAATCCCAATTTTTTTCATTTTTTTGCCTCCTTTCCCATCCGTTTTTTCTTTACCTAGATTATATCCTAAATTTTCTATTTATTCAATAATTTACAAAATATTTCAATAGGACTTGCTACTTTTCGTTTTTTGGTGTAATATAATAAAGTAAATTGAAAGAAATGCAAAAAGTTTTTTACGGAAGGAGGATTTATTTATACTTTTTTATAGCGCCTGAACTCTATTTTTAAAGTGTTGACGAGGTCTAGGGTTATCGAATTTTCGGCGGATGCTCTAGTGGCTTTAGCTTAAGGTCATAGAATTAATCAAAAAGCAGTAGCAATATTGTAACAAAAATTAATTCTTTTAAGCTTTTATTTGCATACTTTCAATTCCAATATTAATTTTTAGGAGGATTTAAAAATGTGTGGAATTGTAGGTTACATAGGAAACCAAAAAGCGAGCCCTATTTTAATTAATGGGTTAATTAGATTGGAATACAGAGGATATGATTCAGCTGGTATTTCAACCATCGAAAAAGATGGACTTTCTATTATGAAGGATAAAGGAAGAGTAAAAAATTTATATGATTTAAAAGGAATTGATGACTTAAGCCGGTACAATTGGTATTGCTCATACAAGATGGGCAACACATGGAAAACCAGCTAAGGAAAACTCTCATCCTCATATGGATAATAGCGAAACTTTTAGTGTTGTTCACAATGGAATTATTGAAAATTACAATGAACTAAGAAAATTTTTAACAGATCATGGTTATACTTTTTATTCTCAAACGGATACAGAAGTTATCCCTAATTTAGTTCATTACTATTATAGTAAAGATGAAAAAGAAGATGATTCAAAATTTTTACGTGCTGTCAAAAAAGCATGTGATGAGCTAAAGGGAAGTTATGCAATTGAAATTATTTGTAAAAATTATCCAGATATTATGATTGTTACGAGAAAAGATAGCCCTCTTGTTATTGGAAAAGGAGAAGATGAAAACTACATTTCTTCTGATATTCCTGCTATTCTTTCTTTTACTAGAAACTTCTATTTATTAGATGATTTTGAGTTTGCTGTTTTAACAAGAACAGAAATTACTTTCTATGATAAAGAATTAAAAGTTACACCAAAAGAAATACAAACTATTGAATGGAATGCTTGTAGTGCTGAAAAAGATGGTTATGAAGATTTCATGTTAAAAGAAATTTATGAACAACCAACCGCTATTCGTGAAACGATTGGTGCTAAATTAAATGACATATCAAAATGTGAATTTGATGAATTGAATTTTAGTAAAGAATATTTATCTAATATCAATAAAATTTATATTATTGCTTGTGGTACAGCAATGCATGCAGGTCTTGCTGGAAAAAATGCCATTGAAAAACTTTGTAAAATAACAACAGAAGTAGATGTTGCTTCTGAATTTAGATATAGAGACCCATTAGTAGATGAAAAAACCTTATGTATTTTCATTTCTCAATCAGGAGAAACAGCTGACACGATTGCTGCTTTAAAGCTTTGTAAACAAAAGAAAGCCAAAACACTTTCTATTAGTAACGTAATTGGAAGCTCTATTACAAGAGAAGCTGATTATTCTATTTATACTCATGCAGGACCAGAAATAGCAGTTGCTTCTACAAAAGCTTATACTTCTCAAGTTATGTTACTTACTATGTTAGCGATTTACTTTGCTGAAGTATTAGAAATCAATACAAATTCTCTTACTGAACTAAAAAAGGATATTATGGAATTACCTGCTAAAGTAGAAGAAACTTTAAAATTGTCAGAAGCTGTGCAAGACTTTTCTAAAAAGTCTTACCAAGAAAAAGATATGTTTTTCTTAGGTAGAGGAATCGATGAAGTAGTTGCAAAAGAAGGCTCTTTAAAATTAAAAGAAATTTCTTATATTCATTCAGAAAGTTATCCTGCTGGTGAATTAAAACATGGTGCGATTGCTTTAATTGAAAGTGGAATTACTGTTGTTTCTGTTATGACAGATGCTACTTTGGTTGAAAAAATGGTTAGTAATATTCAGGAAGTTATTACTCGTGGTGCTAGAACATTAGTTATTTCTAATCAACCTATTGATGAAACTATGTTTGATTTAACCATAAAAATTCCTGAAACCAATCCTTTGATTTCTCCAATTTTATCCGTTATTCCTTTGCAATTATTTGCTTATTATATTTCAAAAGAAAAAGGATTAGATGTTGATAAACCTAGAAATCTTGCAAAATCAGTTACAGTTGAATAAAATAAAAAAGAGCTATACCAAAGGTATAGCTCTTTCTATTTTTTAGCCAAGAAAAAACAGTAGTATTTTACTACTGTTTTTTCTTGGGACGTAGGTTCCACACAAAAACTCTTCTTTCTACGCACATCATAATAAAGGAATCTTCTTTTAGGTATTCTCCTCTTAAATCCGTTCTTAATAGTATTCCTTCGTCTTGCGTCAATTCCTGCGCTCCAACTTCTCTAAACCGATTTCTCATACTGTTTACTTTTTCAATGCCTTTTTCACTCATTTTGCTACCTCTCCTTGATAAACTCAAGGATTTCCTTTCATTAATATATTTTAAATTACTTTAATTATATCACATTTACATAAGAAAATCAACTTTATGTTTCCTTGTTGATTTTCTTGCTATTTCCTGTTATAATTACTATCATAATTATAAAAAAGGAATAAATTACCATGAAACTTTCTAAAAGAAATGCTTTCTTAACATTAGAAAAATATTTAAAAGATGTTAATAAATCTCAATTTGAACATTCTTGTCGTGTTGCACAAACAAGCCAAATATTAGCTAAAAAATGGGATGAAACTATTTTAGAAGATGCTACTATTGCTGCTTTGTTACATAATATTGGAAAATCAGTCAGTAGGCATCAAATGCTAAATCTTTGTAGTAGAAAAAATCTTACACTTTATGATTTTGATATTTTTGAATATCCTGTTGCTTTACATTCTAAAGTTAGTGCTATCATTTTTGAAGAAGTATTTGATAAAACTGATAGTAATCGATTTAATTCTATCTCCCATGCAATTTCTTGTCATACTAGTGGTGATACGAATATGAATTTATTAGATAAAATTATTTTTATTGCTGACAACATTG
>CATOLW010000063.1 GCA_951800935.1 uncultured Clostridium sp. | reverse complement strand
CTGCAAAAGTATTTCCTTTATAAGAAAGCATGGTAACTTCCATATTTTCTTTTAAATATTTTAAGCAATCTCCTAATTGTTCTTCATTTAATGGCATTTGGTCATATGTTTCATTATCCATGAAATAGTATAACCCTCCATCGTTATATAAATATTGCATTGTTTTTTTCTCAATTTCTGCTGCTGGAAATTTATCAGATGGGTTGAATGTTTTTTCTAAAGTTGCTCCTGTAATAACATTTTTTAGTTTTGTTCTTACAAATGCTGACCCCTTTCCTGGTTTTACGTGTTGAAATTCTACAATTCTATATACATTTCCCTCCATTTCAAATGTTGTTCCATTTCTAAAATCTCCTGCTGAGTATACTGATGCCATAATTTTTTCTCCTTTCATTTTCCATTTTTATATTCTCTTTTTTTATTTGTCTTTCCTATTTTACTACAATTTCCTGGAAAAATCAAGTTTTATATGATAATATAATCTTTCCCAGATTTTGTTAAATTTATACATCCAAATTTCGTGATTTGAACAGTGTCTTCTATTCTAATTCCAAATTTTCCTGGCACATAAATTCCTGGTTCGTTGGTAACTACCATATTTTCTCGTAACTGCATATCAAAATTATAACTAATATAAGGTGCTTCATGAATTTCCATTCCCACACCATGCCCTAAACTATGAACTAAATCATAACCATGAAATTTGAAATCATTTTCTACCATTTTTGTAAGATTTCTTGTACTTACTCCATCTTTATATTGTTCTGCTGTTTGTTTTTGATTTTTTAAGACCAAGTCATAAATTGGCTTTATTTCTTCTGGTATACTACCAACAAAAAACGTTCTTGTCATATCAGAACAATATCCATTTACTTTGCATCCCATGTCAATTGTAATAATATCTTTTGCTTGTATTTTTCTATTGGTTGGTACAGCATGTGGCTTTGAAGTGTTTTCTCCTGATGCCACAATTGTTTCAAATGCTAATCCATCTGTTCTTTGTTTATAATATTCTTCTATTTCATCAGCTATTTGTTTTTCTGTCATTCCTGGCTTAATGTAAGATATCATGTAGTTAAAACAATTGTCTGTTATTTCACAGGCTTTTTGAATATTGCTGATTTCTTCTGGATCTTTTATCATTCTTTGCTTTTCTATTATATGTTCTGTTTCTACAAAATTATGAATCTTAAATTTTCTAATGTATTCTTTATATTTGGCATAAGAAATGTCGTATTCTTCAAATCCTACATTTTCACAAAACAAAAAGAAGTTTTCGTAATCATCTTTAGATACATCATGAACATCATATACAATGATTTCATCAAATAATGTTAAGGTACTATGTACTTGTTCGATATATCTTGCATCTGTAATGTAAATATTTTCTTTTCTTGTTAAAAGAAAAATACCTTCTGCCTCTACATTTGTTAGATAATGTATATTAACTGGATTAGTTATAATAAGTCCTTGTAAATCTAAGCTTGCCATTTTATTTCTTAACCATTGTAACTTTTCGTTCATTTTTATCTCCCCTTATTTATGATACATTCCTAAAGTAAAAATTTGCATTAAGATGGTTTTGATTTGTTCAAATGGTATATACATACTAATAAATGTTGCAATAACAATAAATGGTCCAAATGGTATGTATTCATCTGATTTTTTAATTCTACTTACTAATAATGCAATACTAAGGATTGCTCCAATTAAGAAAGAAACTAATGTTATGGTAATAATATTAGATAATCCAAAATATAAACCTAATGCTCCCATTAGTTTAACATCACCAAACCCCATGGCTTCTTTTCCATAAAAAATTCCTCCAAGTAGAGTAATCGCTAAGAAAATCCCTCCACCTGCTAACATTCCCAATAACATATTAATAGTAATTGCAACATTAGATAATCCATATAAAAAAGCAAATATAAATCCAATTTCAAATATGGTTAAGTTTAATCGATTGGGAATAATTTGTAGTTTAAAATCGATGATAAAAGCAGATAATAGCATAGGAGTTAGTATTAAAAATTTAACCAAATCTAGATTAGCCACAATAGTATCTTTTATACCGAAAGTATAAATTAGTGTAACATAGATAATCGCTGTTATTATCATCAACATATAGCTTGGTTTAAATTTCATTTTGTATTGGCTTATGATATCTTTTGAAATTACCTTTTTATATTCTGGCAATCTTATATTGGCCCAACTTACTAATTGTCCTATTAGTAAACCTATAATTGCTGCTGCTGCATAATATGCAATATGTACGTCATTTAAATACATTTTATTTCTCCTTCATTTTTTGCTTTTTGTAGTTCTTTTTTATTTTATTCTCTAATGGTCTTTTCCATGCCGTATACCAAAAATCTTTTGGGTTAATTGGGTCTACTAAAATAGTATACATTTGACAGCGATTTCCTCCAATGATATCAGTAAAGATTTGGTCTCCTACTACAGCTATATTTTCTGCCTTTTCTTGTAATTGTTGTTTTACTTTTAAATAACCTGATTTGAATGGTTTTTTGGCAAAGTTTTGATAGGGTATTTCCAAAGCTTTTGCAACTTTTTCTACTTTTTCTTTTTGATTTGTGTTAGATAATATATATAATTTTATATTTTTTGATTTTAATTCTTTTGCCCATTGAATAACAGTTTCTGATAGATTTTTGTGGTAGTCAATTAAGGTATTGTCTACATCTAAAATTAAAGCTTTTATGTGGTTTTTTTCTAAAAATTGTATGGTTATTTGCTCTACTTGTTTAAAGTAGCTATTTGGGTATAATATCATTTTTTCCTCCACTTATCAAAATCCATGTATATCTTATCAATTTGATAAGGGTTTGTCAAGGTATTTTAGTGGCTTTCTTATGTTCTATTTAGGGGATTTTTATTAGAAATGCTCTATTCTTTAACGTGATTAGAACAATTAAATTTTTGTAGGATATTTCTCAATATGCTAACATTATTTTTTATTTTACTACACAACATAATAAAAATCGTTCGACTAAATCCGACAAAGGACACCGTTAATTTTCTTTGTGTCCTTTGTCATTTTATTTACAAAATCTATGTCTTCCGATTGTTACTGTCATTGGTCTTGACCATATCCATTTATTGGTTGCAGTAGAAGGATTAAAATAGTAAATGGCCCCATAGCTTGGATCCCATCCATTGATAGCATCTTGTGCTGCCTTTTTAGCTGTAGAATCTGGCGATAAATTGATTTGTCCATCTTTTACCGCATCAAATGCCCCAGATTGGTAAACTACTCCTGATATGCTATTGGGAAATGAACTACTTTTTACTCGATTCATGACAACAGCTCCTACTGCTACTTGTCCAGTATAGGGTTCTCCTCTTGCTTCTCCATAAATTAGTCTTGCTAATAAATTTACATTATTTGAATTGCTACTTCCAGAAGAACTTGAACTAGAAGAATTGTAAATTCCCATTGCTTTTAAAGTGGCAGGTCCTGCAATTCCATCTTGTGTTAACCCATTTTTTCTTTGAAAATATTTAACAGCATTTACCGTTTGTGTTCCATAAATTCCATCTATATTTCCATTGTAATACCCCCATCTTTTTAATTTAGTTTGTATTTGGGTTACTTCACTTCCTCTAGAACCATACTTAGATAAAGCTTCTACGGAATTATTTTTAGATAGCATAACAAACACAACCATAACTACTATCATAAAAGCTACTATTGCCCCTATTCCTATTATTTTCTTTTTATTTTTTTTCATAATATCACCTTTTACTATTTTTGCCATTAAGATGATTTATTATGCATTTTGGAAAATTTTATTTTTGAATTAAAATTTTATATTCTTGAAAATGATTTAAATAATTGAATTTTTCTGGTAAAATTCTTAAAATAATTACATCTTGTAAAATCGTTCGACAAAAAGCAACACTTGTTCTTCTTTTTCATAGCAAAAATCCAGCCCTTGCTGGTCTGGATTTTATGCTTGAAACCTTAGACATGATTTCTTCTTAGATAATCAGCCACCGGAAAAGCTGGTGCCATGCTGATTTCTTGAGAATCTGGAAAACAGTCTATTACTGCTTTTAATATGTCTAATTCCTCCTGATCATATACCCCATTTTGGGGCTCCTTTTTCTCCTGCTTTTTCTTCTGATCTTCCATCTTTCTCTCCTATACTTTTGCATTTTTGCTTGGTTTCTACTCTCTATTTTACCATAATTTTTACTTTTTTGCAATTTTTAGCTGCAATATTTACAAAGAATGGTTTCTAATCCCACTTGCAAATCAATCAATCCGAACTTTATAATCCGTATCTAAATCTCTTAAGTCTTGTAAAATATCTCTTAATTCTACTTCCTTAAAATAACTTGCTTGTGTTTTATACTTATTTACCAAAAAAGTCTGATTTGGTTTTAAATTCAAACTACTAATAATATCTTTTTGATATTTCAAAGAAAGTTTTACCAAATATAATTTTTTAAAATGGTTGTATAACGTAATTAGAATTTTTTGGATAGGTTCTTTGGCATATAGCAAATTCTTTAGAACTTCTAGTGCCTTTAAAGTCTCTTTTTTTCCTAAAGAATCTGTCAAATCAAAAATCACACTTTCTAATTTTTTTATTGATAATTGGTCAATATCTTGTTTTTGTATTTTTCCGTCTTTTCCTACATACTCAATCAATTTTCGTATTTCATTTATCAAATCTTGCATATTTACGCCACAGCATTCAATAAAATATCGTAAAGTACTATCATCTATTTGCACTTTATAAGCATTACAAATTGCTTTCATTCTTTTTTCTATTTGGATTGGTTTTTGATAATCAAATTTACAAACAACTCCTAATTGGTCAATAATTGTATAGAGTTCTTGCTTTGTATCTGCTTCTTCTTCCACAAAAACTAGTACTACACTAGTATTTATGATTGCTATGTTTTCTTTTAAATAGGTAGCTACTTTTTCTTTTAGATTTGCCAATTCCGCATTTTTTCTTTTTCCTTCTTTTTTGAAAAGACCTGTATTTCTTGCTATAATCAATTTTTTTTCGTAGCCAAAACTTGGTGTTTCAATATTAGCTACTAACTCATTACAATTGGTATCATCTATATTGATATAATTAATTCCTTGAATTGTTTCGCCAAATAAGTTTTTTATTTTTTTTAGAGAAGATTCTAGTAAAAATAGTTCTTCTCCATAGAAAAGATATAGGCTTTGTAAGTTTTCATTTTTTAGTTCTTTTTCTAAATTTTCAATTGTTAACATTTTTTTCTCCTAGTTATACTTCTAGCACATCTCCATCTTCTGGAATGATTAAGTTTTTGATATTTTTCTGTTTGGCCTCTTTTCTTGTTTCTTCATGCATATGGGTTGTCGCAAATTTTTTATTGGGATACTTAGCTGTTATTTCAGTTATATTATTTAATCCCATATGAGCTTTATTTGCCTCTATTACACATGCATCCAAAATAGTCATATCACTTTGTTGCACAATTCTAAAAACTGATTCACATAAACAAGTATCTCCTGAAAATCCTATTTTCTTGTTTTTGCGTTCTATTACATAACCATAAGCTGGTTTGCAATTTCCATGTTCTACTTCAAATGCAGTTACATAGGTTTCTTCTTCAATCTCCTTATGCTCCATTTTATCAAATTCGATAAAGCTAACTTTCGCTTTTTCTTTGACAGTTTCAAAGTCGAATGGAAATACTAATATGTCATATAATTGTTTTATCTTGTTTTCTAATCCTTTTGGTCCATAAATGCATAGTGGCTTCTTTCCCCCTATTCTATTAACCATAAAAAATGGGATATCAGCAAAATGGTCTCCATGTAAATGGGTAATCAAACAATTTTCTATCTTAGTAATTTCATAGCCTAATTGTTTTATTTTATCAGCAATTCCACTTCCTACATCGATTAATAGATTCTCATCAATTAAGGTAGAAGCACTTAACCTAGTTGCCATGACAGAACCTGTTCCTATAAATTCTATTTTCACTTTTTAGTTTCACTTCCTTAAAATAATTCTAAATACTTCTGCTATACTCCAAGCTTGATTGATGGTTCCTTTTGGCAGTTGTGGTTTTACTGAATCATAAAGCTCTGCAATTCCTCCCATACAACCATTATCAAAAAGCTCTTTTTGGAACGTTTTTTGAGTCTTTTCTATAAAGTTATCTAATTTTTCTTCCCATGCTTTTTTTTCATCTATTTTCTTTACTTTTTTTATGGTATTTTTTAAACTATTATAATATAATCCTAATAACCATGGCCAAGTAATTCCTTGATGATAACTTTTATCTCTTTTTTCCGGATTTCCTTCGTATATTTCTACATAATTTTCTTCGCCTTTGGCTAATGTTTTTAATCCATAATTATTTAATAGTTTCTTCTCAATAGTAGCTAACATTTTATTTGCTTTTTCTGAGTTTGGTTCTAAGATAGGATAGGTCAAACTCATACTAAATAATTGATTTGGTCTTATTTTGTCATCTCCTAATACATCATATAAACATTTCTTCTTTTCATTATAAAATTTATCTTCAAAAGCTCTTTTACAGTCTTGTGCTGTTTCTTTATATTTCTTAGCTAAAATAGGATGCTTGAATTTTTTTGCAAGGTCTGCCATAATGCAATTGGCATTATACCACATAGCATTTATTTCAACAGCTTTACCGTTTCTTGGTGTAATAGCAACTCCATCGTATTTTGCATCCATCCAAGTATTTTGTGTTTGGTCTGTTCCAGAAACAATTAATCCATCAGAATCTAAATAAATATTGTTATCATCAACGTCGATTCCTTGTGAATAATTTTCTAGGATTTCTTGCAGTGCAGGATATATTTTCTCTTTTACAAAGTCATAATCTCCTGTATATTGAATATATTTTTGAACTTGCTCAAATAACAATAACGAAGCATCTACACTGTTATAAAGTGGTCGATTGTCATAACCAGAATAACCATTTGGAACTAATCCATATTTGACATCTCGAATCATGGTT
>CATOLW010000062.1 GCA_951800935.1 uncultured Clostridium sp. | reverse complement strand
TTTCAATTCCTAATTTTTCAATATTTAACATTGCTTCTCTATTAGCCCCTGCTGCAAACCTTTTTTCTGGTATTCTTTTTAAAACAGATTTGATTTTTACACTTGCTATTTTTTTGTCTGGATAGCATAGTGCTATGGCATTACAAAAACCACTCATTGGGTCAGCTGCATAAATTGCCTTTTGTAATATTGTTTTTGCTTTTACTCCAGATGCTGGATTGTGTGCACAGATAGCATCAAATAATTCTTCATCTTCTATTCCTTCTTTTTTTAAGATTTCTACTGCTGTTTTCCCATGTACTTCTGGATGTTCTTGCCAATTGCATTGTTCTTCATCCAAGTCGTGTAATAACCCTACTATCCCCCAGTAATCTTCATTTTCTGGTTCTAATTTTTTAGCTAATCCTTTCATAATGGCTTCTACTGCTAGTGAGTGCTTTAGATACTTTTCACCTTTCATATATTTTTTTAGAATTTCATAAGCTTGCTCTCTATTCATTTTCTATTTTTTCCTCCTTACTTCATATACACTTTCCACTTTTCTTATCACTTTTTGTGCTTTATTTAATTCTTCTAAATTCTCTATTTCTAATGTAATTTCTATGATGGCAATTCTTTCTTTGGTTGTTTTGGTATTGACTCCTAATATTTTTGCTTTAGTGGTTCCTATTTCCTTCAAGATATCCATTAATAAACCACTTCTATCATTTGAATATACTTCGATATCTACTTGATAAGATGCTTCATGTTCTTGATACCATTCTACATCAATCATTCTATTTTCTTCTGTGAACAAGTCTCCTATATTCACACAGTCTTTTCTATGAACAGATACTCCTCTACCTTTTGTAATATAGCCTACAATTTCATCTCCTGGAAGGGGATTACAACATTTTGATAATTTTACTAAACAGTTATCAATTCCTTTTACAATAACGCCTGAACTAGATGGTTTTGGCTTTCTTTGTCTTGCTTTTGCTAATTCTTCTATTTTAGCTTCAATGTTTTCTTCTTCATGCTCTTTTCGATATTCTTGTAGCATTCTGGCAATTACTTTTACAGACGAATTTGCACCAAATCCAACAGCAGCATACATTTCGTCTAAATTTTTGTATTTGTATTTTTCTAACATAGGCTCCATGTATTCTATCTTAAATAAATCATTATAAGTAAATCCTATTCTTTTTAATTCTTTTTCAATTAACTCTTTTCCTTTTTCAATATTTTCCGCTTTTTGTGCTTTTTTAAACCAACTTAAAATCTTGTTTTTTGCACTGGTGCTTTTTACAAATTTTAACCAATCTCTACTTGGTCCTTTTGAATTGTCAGAAGTAATAATTTCAACAATATCTCCACTTTTTAACGGTGTTATGATTGGCATCATTTTACTATTAATTTTACAACCTGTCATGTGATGGCCTATTTCAGCATGGATGGTATAAGCAAAGTCAATTGGCGTGGCATCTCTTGGTAATACTTTAATCTCTCCTTTAGGGGTAAACACATAGGCTTCATCTTCAAATAATTCTGTTTTTAAGGTATTTAAAAATTCTTGTGGGTCTTGCATATCTTTTTGCCATTCTAATGTTTCTCGAAGCCATGCTAATTTGTCTTCTTCTACTTTGACTGATGTTTTCTTTCCAAAATAATTTGCTTCTTTATAAGCCCAATGGGCTGCAATACCAAATTCTGCAATTCTATGCATGTCCCATGTACGGATTTGTACTTCAAATGGTGTTCCTTTATCTCCTAATAAAGTAGTATGGATAGATTGATACATATTTGGTTTTGGTACAGCAATATAGTCTTTAAATCTTCCTGGCATTGGATTATACATTTCATGCACAACTCCTAAGGCAGCATAACAATCTTTTATAGAATGTACTAAAATACGCAAAGCAAACAAATCATAAATTTGGTCTAAGTTTTTGTTGTCTCTTTTCATTTTTCGATAAATACTATATAAGTGTTTTGCTCTTCCGTGTTACTTCTGCTTCTATTTTTTGTTTTTTTAGTTGAACACGTATATCTTGCATAATTTTTTCAATAAATTGGAGTCTTTCTTCTCTTTTCTTGTTTATTCCTTCTACTAAATCATGATATTCTTCTGGATTTAGATATTTAAAGCCTAAATCTTCTAGCTCCCATTTGATCGAATACAAACCCAAACGATTCGCAAGAGGTGCATAGAGTTCCATGGTTTCTTTGGCATTTGCAATTTGTCTATCTCTTTTTAAATATTTTAAAGTTCTCATATTGTGAAGTCTATCTGCTAGTTTAATTAAAATAACACGGATATCTTTTCCCATGGCTAGAAACATTTTTCGGTAATCTTCTACTTGTTGTTCTTCTATAGAAGCAAATTGTACAGAACCTAATTTAGTAACACCTTCTACCATTTCTGCAATTTCGATTCCAAATTCTTGTTTAATATCATTGTCTGTTACCTCAGTATCTTCTACTACGTCATGCAAAAGAGCGGCACAAATTGTGCTATCGTTTAATCCAATGTCTGCTAAGATATACGCAACATTAAGTGGATGGATGATATAGGGTTCTCCAGAACGTCTGCATTGATCTCCATGGTTTTTAGTCGCATAGTTATATGCTTTCATGATTAGTTTGTTGTCTACTTTTCTTGTATGTTCTTTTCTTTTATTGATTACATCTTGTATGGCTATTTTTTTTTCTTCTTGCATCTTTTCACCTCTTTATTCTATCCTTTGATTTTTTATAAAGATCTCATAATATCTTTACTATTAATTTGTATGTTATCTACTCCGTTAAAGCTATTAATTTCTAATACGCCTACTACATCAATTTTATCACCGATGCGATATTCTTCTGCTAAATGACCTAAATTAAAACCAATAGTATTGACAATTGTATTATTATCTTTTAAGGTTAGTTTTAGATGTTTTCCTTCTGATAAAGCACGAATAGAATCAATTTTTAAATTTTTAAAAGCAAATACTGGCATTCTGTTTGCTTCTCCAAAAGGTTCTAATTGTTTTAAACTTTCTACCATATCTTTATTAATATCTTTTAAATCAATTTTACTATCTATCTGAATCACTGGTATCATTTCATCAATTTGTGCTTTGGAAGCAATTTCTTCAAATTCTTCTCTAAATTGATTGAATTTGTCTTTTCGTACTGTGATTCCTACTGCCATACTATGTCCACCAAATTTTTCAATCGTATTGCTACATTGATTTAATGCCTCATGTAAATCAAATCCAGGTATACTTCTTCCTGAACCTTTTCCCATTCCATCTTCTTCAAAACTTAATAAAATACTTGGTTTGAAGTACATTTCTGTAATTTTAGAAGATACAATTCCGGATTACTCCATGATGCCAGTTTTCTCCTCCTACAATGATTGTGTTATTTTCTTCTAAGTGTTCTTGCTCAATTTGTTTGATCGCATTTTCAAAAATACTTTTTTCTGTTTCTTGTCTAATTCGATTATGTTCATTTAATTTTTGTGTCAATTCATTTACTTGTACATAATTTTTGGACAGTAACAATTCTAAAGCTTCTTCTGCTTTTCCCATTCGTCCACATGCATTGATTCTAGGAGCAATTCCAAAAGAAATGCTATTGGAATCTATTTTGCTATAGCCACATGAATGAATAATAGAGCGTAGGCCAATGTTTTTGGTTTGACAAATTAATAGTAGTCCTAGTTTTGCAATGACTCTATTTTCATCAATCAAAGGTACAATGTCTGATATAGTTCCTACACATACAATATCTAAATATTTTAAGTATTCTTCTTCTTTTAATTCTAATTTCATTCCAATTGCTTGAATTAATTTGAATACAACTCCTACTCCTGCTAATTCTCGAAAAGGATAATTGCTATCTTTTCTTTTGTTATCAATAATTGCAAGTGCATTTGGTAATTTGTTTCCTGGTTCATGATGGTCTGTTACGATTGTTTCAATTCCAAGTGAATTGGCATAATTAATTTCATCAATTGCTGATATTCCACAGTCAACTGTTATCATTAATTGACATCCACTTTCTGCAATTTTCTCGATTGCTTTTTTGTTTAATCCATAACCTTCGTCTAGTCGATTTGGAATATAGTTTTCCACTTCTAATCCTCTATCTTGTAGAAAACTTTTTAGTACCGTTATGCTAGTAATTCCATCTACATCATAATCACCATAAATGGTAACTTTATCTTGATTTTCTATTGCTTCTATGATTCTTTTTGTTGCTTTTTCCATATCGATTATTAAAAATGGATTGTGAAAGTCATTTCTGGTTGGATCCAAAAATAATCGTATTTCTTCTTTTTTGGTAATGTTTCGATTGGCTAATATGGTAGCTAATAATCTATTTAGTTGATAGGTTTCTTGTATTTCTTTGATTTTATTTTCATCTGTTTCATAGATTTGCCATTTTTTATTCATATTCCTCTCCTATTTTTTAATTTTCTTTTTTTTTATACTATTTTGTTATTTTTTGAAAGCCTTTTGGAGAAATTTGAAGAAAAAATACACACTTTTGTAGAATTCTACTAAGATCTACTATTGTAAATTCTATCCTATATTTTATTTTTTATTAAATTACAAATGATTTTTTTCAATGGTTTCTAAGTGTAGTTTCTGCCACAATTATGACTTTTTTTGTAAAATTGTTAGTTTATTTATTCGTTACAGATACTTTTTTTAATAAATTCAAAAACTTTGTCAAATTCACTTGAATTTCTTTAACTTTTAGTATAAGATAGTGAAGAAAGTAATGAGAGATTACATAGGAGGAAAAAATGCCAAGAAAAACAAAAGAACAAAAAGAATTAGAAAATAAATCTACTACTAAAAGTACAACAAAACCAAAAACCACAAAAAAGGTTTCTACCACTACGTCTAAAAAAACTACTACAAAAACAACTGTTTCTACTGCAAAGAAAAAGGTTACAACAAAAAAAGAAACAGTTTCTAAGAAAAAAACTTCTACCACAAAAAAAGCAGTACAAAAAAAGACTACGCAAAAGAAAAAAGTAGAAATTCTAGAATACTATGACTTACCTTATCGATACAATCAAACTATTATAAAAGTTTTGGCACAAACTCCTACTAACCTTTTTATTTATTGGGACATTTCAGATACTGATAGAAAAAATTTAAAAAAGCTATATGGAAATAATTTCTTTGAAACTACTAGACCTATTTTGATCATTCATAATGATACATTAGGTTACAGTTTTGAAGTTGAAATTAATGATTTTGCTAATAGTTGGTACTTACATGTAGCTGATAGTAAATGTGATTATCGAATTGAACTTGGTAGACGTCCTATTGTAAAAAATAAAGAATTAAAAACAGATTATATTCACGTTACGACTTCTAACGAAATTGAATCTCCAAACGATAGAGTCTTATTTGATAACAATCAAAAAATGGTTTACTTTAGAAATGTTAAAAATGGAAAACAAACTGAAAAACAAATATCCTCTATTTCATTTATTCGAAACATGGGAAAAATATATAATATTTACGATTTGTATAAAGCTATGTATCAAGAAGAAAATATAGAAGAAATCTTCGATTTGTCAAATCCTTCTTCTGGTAATCCTTCTTCAAAATTTTGATAATACTTTTTAAAGTGGGCTGATGGCTACCCTTTCAGCTCATATTTTTATGAACAAAGGAGAATACAAAAATGCAAGAAAAAAAAGGATATGTAAGTTTTGTTCTTCATGCTCATCTTCCTTTTATTCATCATCCTGAAAGTGATGATTATTTAGAAGAATCTTGGTTATTTGAAGCAATATCTGAAACTTATCTTCCACTTTTAATTAATTTTCAAAAACTAGTAGATGAAGGTGTCAACTTTAGAATTACCATGTCTATGACACCTCCTTTGCTTTCTATGTTAGATAATAAATTGCTTCAAAGAAAATACATTAAATATTTAAAACGACTAATAGAATTATCCAAAAAAGAAGTTAAAAGAACTGCTGACGATGAAAGATTAAATCATCTTTCTCATTATTACTTAGATCGATATTCTAATGATTTACATCTTTTTAAAGAAGTTTATCAATGTAATTTGATTGAAGCTTTTAAACACTTCCAAGATATTGGTGTATTAGAAATTATTACATGTGGTGCTACGCATGGCTATTTTCCTATTTTATATGTAAACGAAAAAACTGTTAAAGCTCAAATTGCAATTGGTGTCCAAACTTATGAAAAATATTTTGGAAGAAAACCTCGTGGTATTTGGCTTCCTGAATGTGGTTATGTTCCTGAAGCAGATAAATATTTAAAAGAATTTGGCATTGACTATGCTATTACAGAATCACATGGAATTTTATATGCTAATCCAACTCCTATTTATGGAACTTTCGCTCCTATTGTTTCACCAGAAGGCGTTATTGCTTTTGGAAGAGATATTGAATCTTCCAGACAAGTATGGAGTTCTATTAATGGTTATCCTGGAGACTATAATTATAGAGAATTTTATCGTGATATTGGTTATGAAGCTAATTATGATTATATCAAACCTTATATTGCTCATAATGGAGTTCGTGTTCACACAGGAATTAAGTATTATCGTATTACAGGTGATTCTGATTTCAAAGATTATTATAATCCCAGATGGGCTATGGATTCTGCTGAAAAACAAGCAGGTCATTTCTTAGATAGTAGAACTTCGCAAATTGCTAATCTTTCTCAATACATGGATACACCACCTATTATTCTTTGTCCTTATGATGCTGAACTTTATGGTCATTGGTGGTATGAAGGCCCTTATTGGTTATATATCTTATTTAAGAAAATTTATTATGATGAGTGTAATTTTGAACTAATTACTCCATCGGAATACATTGACCAATATCCTAATATGCAAATGTCTTCTCCTTGTCGTTCTAGTTGGGGAGCAAATGGTTATAGTGAAGTATGGTTAAATCAAACCAATGATTATGTTCATCGTCATTTACATGTAGCTGGTGATAGGATGGTTGAATTAGCTCATCTCTTCCCTAACGAAAAAAATAGATTAAGAAAATT
>CATOLW010000061.1 GCA_951800935.1 uncultured Clostridium sp. | reverse complement strand
GAAAGATGTTATTATGATTTTAGCGATTATAGCAGTTATGATTTATATTAGTATTCATTTGAGTATGATGACATTTATTGTCATACCTTTTATTGTGTTTTTTTCTTATCTATTAACAAAAATATTAAACAAAATGTATGATAGAGCTAAAATAATAAGAACCAATTTAAACTCATTTTTAGCAGAAACCATTTATGGAGCTAAAATTATAAAAATTTTTAACATTCAGAATGAAAAACAAAAAGAACTAGAAAATTATACAAAAACATATCGTGATTCAAGAGGAAAAGAAGGAATCATTCAAGCATTATTGCCAGGTATTATGACAGTATTAGAAAATGTTTCTATCAGTATTATCATTTGGGCTTGTATTCATCACTGGTTTGGAATTGACTTAGAAGTAGGGTTTATTTATGTTTTTACTACCTATATCAATAAATTATTTGAACCAATTACAAGGATTGTAGAAAACATAGAAACGGTACAAGAAGCTTTTGTATCCATTAATAAAGTGTATGATATTTTAGATGAAAAGCAATATCTAGAAGATTTTGAAAGTGGAAAATCAATTGAAAAGATAGAAGGAAAAATAGAATTTAAGCATGTATGGTTTTCTTATGACAATAAAAATTGGGTTTTACAGGATGTAAGCTTTACCATTGAACCAGGGCAAAGCATTGCTTTCGTTGGAAAAACAGGTTCTGGCAAAACGACAATTACCAATTTAATCAATCGTTTTTATGACATTCAAAAAGGTGAGATTCTAATCGATGGCATTAACATTAAAGAACTTAATTTACGTACTTTAAGAAGTCGCATTGGAGTTATTTTGCAAGACCCATTTATTTTTGCTAAAAGCATTAAAGATAACATTCGTTTAAACCAAAATTTAGATGATAACTCTGTCCAAGAAGCTATTCATTTAGCATCAGCAGATGAATTTGTCAATGGTTTAGAAGAAGGAATGGAAGAAATTGCAAAAGAAAGAGGAAACTCCTATTCAGCAGGGCAAAAACAATTAATAGCCTTTGCTAGAGTGTTTGCCCATGGTCCAGATATTTTTATCTTAGATGAAGCAACAGCCAATATAGATACCTATACAGAGACCTTAATACAAAAATCAATCGAAAGATTATCATCTAACAAAACTTCCATTTTTATTGCACACCGTTTGTCAACCATCGTAAATGTTGATAAAATAATAGTACTATACAATGGGAAAATAATTGAAGAAGGAAATCATAAAGAATTAGTACAAACAGGAGGTTATTATTCAAAACTATATAACTCTTATTATGAAAGTTTAGGATAAAGGGAGGATTGGGGGACGTTCCTTAAAATCCCCTTTTTAGGGACTAAGGGACACTCCTTATGGTTAGAAATTTAAAAAGACTGTCCCCAAATCCTCAAAACAGGGATTTTAAGGAACGTCCCCTAATCCCTGTTAAGAAAGGAAGTACAAATGAAAGCAAATGCTAGAAATCATAAGATATTTGCAAATGAAATAAAAAGAACGTTTCCTATTTATACACTAGGAATGTTTTTTCATGCTGTTTGTATTTATATATTATATAAAATACCTAGTATTATTGGAGAAATATTAGATTTATTGATACAAGGAGATATTGAACAAGAAGTAATTATGCATCATATTTATAGTTTACTTGCTTATTCGATTCTTATGATTATACCAAGAATTATTTATCGAACGCTATATTTTAGTAGAGCAAGGATATCAGATACCTATTTAAGAAAAAAAGTAATAGAACATTTACAATATGTAAAGCCAGAATATTACGATAAAGAAGAAAAAGGAGCTTATTTAGCGTATTTAACAAATGAGATACTAATGGTTTACAGATTTTTTGGGAACGCCTTTTTTAATACTACAAGATTATGCATTGCACCAGTAATCGGAATTGCTATGATTGGAAAAAATATTAATCCATTATTAGCCATTAGTATATTACCATGTATGCCAATTGCTATTATATGTCTTATTAAATTATATAAAAAATTAGATAAGAAAATAGAAGAAGCAAGAGTAGTCCATGTAGAATACTCGAATACGATTGAACAAAATACATCAGGATTTTCTTTAATTAAATTATACAACTAGCAAAAGCATCAAAAATAAAAGTTTGAAAAAATCAATGAACAAAATTATATAACAGATTATGAAATAGGTAGGGTAAAAAATCAAATTAGTAATGTCATTAACATTATGTATGCAGCTTGCTATTGTTTAGGATTTGTAATTGGTGTATATTTAATACAAGGAAACATTATTACAATGGGAGATTTAACCGTCTATATATCTTGCATTAGTATTGCTTTATCTGAAATTACCAATGCCATTGATCCATTATTAAATGGATTTGCTTATTATAAACAAGCCAAAAGAAGGTATAATTATTTCTTTTATCTAGAAACTTATAATAGTAAAGGAGAAGAACTAAAAGAAATTGAAGAAATAGAAATCAATCATTTAACTTATCGTTATGCAGAAAATATGGAACCTGCACTTGAAAATATTTCTATGAAAATAGCAAAAGGAGAAAAGATAGGAATTGTAGGTCAGGTAGGAAGTGGAAAGACAACTTTAATGAATATTTTAGCAGGATTTTACGAAGTAGAAGAAAATATGGTAAAAATCAATGGAAAAGATATACAAAACTACAGTAGAGAAAGTGTCTTTCAAAAAATTGGATATGCTATGCAAAAAAATGTTATCTTAGATGAAAACATTAGGAATAATATTGACGTGAAACAAGAAGAACAAGAAGAAAAAATAAAAGCTGTTATTGAGAAATCAGAACTATTAGAAGATATTGAGAAAATGAAAGAAAAATTAGATACCCAAATGGGAGAAAACGGAGCAAAAGTTTCGGGAGGACAAAAGCAAAGAATCCAAATAGCAAGAATGCTATTAGAAACAAGAAACGTCAACATTTTTGATGATAGTTTATCAGCATTAGATAGTAAAACAGAAAAAAAGGTATTACAATCCATTGAACAAGAAGTAGGAAACAATATATTAATAGTTGTTTCTAATAAAATTAGTATGATGGAAAATATGGACAAAGTGTATTTGCTAGTAGATGGAAAAATAAGAGCAAAAGGGACACATCAAGAATTATTACAAAGTAGTAATTTATATCAAGAATTAGCCAATTATGAGAAAGAGGGTGAATTGTTATAAAAAGTATCATAAAGAACTATTGGAAATCTTTTACTGTAATTAGTATATTACTAATTTTATGTAATATCTTAGGGACAATTCATCCATTTATTATGAAACAAATTTTGGAAGTTGATTTCCAAGCTAACAACTTGCAAACAATTTTATTAAGACTAGTAATTTTATACACCCTTATCCATATAGGATATGCTTTTTTTAAAAATGCCAGAAATATAAAAGTAAATCAAACGATGGCAAAAATATTAAAAGATATTCGAACCAATGCATTTAATAAAGTATTGAAATTTAAAATGAAGACATTTGAAAAATATAATTCATCGCAAATTTATACAAGACTTACCAATGACATTAATGAATTGTTCAATTTGTTTTTTGGTGTTTTAAATGTAGTAGTCAACAATATTATGTATTTGCTATTCATGGTCATCATGATGTTTTTCGCCAATATTCAATTAGCTTGGATTGGATTAGCAACAATATGTCTAATTGGGATGTCAACTATGAAGTTTACAAATGTATTGGGAAACATACGAAAAAAATTCTTAAAGAAAAGAGATTTATTAAATAGAGAATTTTCAGAAATTTATAATAAAAGTAAATTAACTTATTTATATCAAATACAAGAAAAGAACATAGAAAAAACAGACGGATTATTCAATCAGGAATTAAGATTTAGGAAGAGATACATATTTGTGCATCATTTTACTTACTGGGTTTTGACTTTATTAGAAGCAGTTGGAATTTATAGTGTTCTATATTATGCACTAAATATAAATTTATCCATATCAGTTGGTAGTGTTTACTTAATTTTATTTTATATCAAAGAATGTAGAGGGCCATTAAATGAAATATGTAACCAATTAGAGGAGATCCAAAATTGTTTGGTATCGTATCAAAGAATAAAGGAAATCTTAAATGAAAAAGAGCCAGAAGACATTGAAACAGGAGAAGAAGTAGAGAGTGTAAAAGGAGATATTGAATTTCAGAATGTATCTATGAAATATCAAAAAGAAACTGTTTTGAAAAATGTATCTTTTATCATAAAAGAAGGAACAAAAGTTACCATTGCAGGAAGAACGGGAGCAGGAAAATCTACATTAGTAAATGTACTTATGAAAATGTATGACATACAAAGTGGAAAAATATTAATTGGAAACAAAGACATTTATAAAATATCAACAAAGAGTTTAAGAAACAACATTTCTTATATCTCACAAAACCCATATATTTTTGTAGATACATTAAGAAATAATATTCGATTAGGAAACCAAGAAATAACAGATAAACAAATAGAAGAACTTGCCAAAAAAATTGGTGTAGATGGATTGTTAAAGAAGCTACCACAAGGATTAGACGCTAAAATCAAAGCGAATGAAATGTCATATGGAGAACTACAAATTATTGCTTTTATCCGTGCTATTTTGCACAAAGCCAACATTTATATCTTTGATGAACCAACATCCAATATTGACCTAAAAACAGAAAAAATGATACAAAAAATGATAGACCATATTACAAAAACTAGTACAGTAATTATCATAGCACATAGAAAATCAACCATTGCAAGTTCAGACAAAATTATATACCTAAAAGACGGACAAGTTGACTTAATTGTAAACAAGAGGGATTGTTTTAATGATTGCCCATAGGCTATTAACAATTGAGAACTGTGATAAAATAATTGAAATGAAAGAAGGAAAAATAATACCAAACTCTTGTTTTTAAAAAGGAAATATAGTATAATAGAAATTGCAAAAAGGGATTGGGGGACGTTCCTTAAAAAAACAGGAGGCAAATATGAATGATAAAATTACAATAAAGGGTGCAAAAGAGCATAATTTAAAAAATATAAATTTAGAAATACCAAGAGATAAGTTAGTAGTTATTACAGGACTATCACGGGTCAGGAAAGTCAAGCTTGGCTTTTGATACGTTATATGCAGAAGGACAACGAAGATATGTGGAGAGTTTATCTTCTTATGCTAGACAATTTCTAGGATTGATGGAAAAGCCAGATGTAGAAAGAATCGATGGCTTATCGCCAGCCATTTCAATTGACCAAAAAACAACTTCAAAAAACCCACGTTCTACAGTTGGAACAGTAACAGAGATATATGATTATATCCGTTTACTATATGCAAGAATTGGAGTTCCTTATTGCCCAAATTGTCATAAAAAGATAGAAAAACAAAGTATTGACCAAATTATTGACAATATTATGAGTTTAGAAGAAGGAACCAAGATTCAAGTACTAGCACCAGTAGTAAGAGGAAGAAAAGGCGAATTTACCAAACAATTAGAAAGCTATCAAAAAGAAGGATTTGTTAGAGTTAGAATTGACGGTGAAATATATGAATTAGGTGAAGACGAGATTTCTTTAGAAAAAAAGAAAAAACATGAAGTAGAGCTAGTGGTAGATAGATTAGTCATTAAACCAGATATCATTAGCCGATTAACGGAATCAGTAGAAATTGCTTTAAAACATGCTGATAAAATGCTGTTAATAGACATTGTTGGACAAAAGCCAGTATTATATAGTTGTAATTATGCTTGTCCAGATTGTGGATTTAGTTTTCCAGAATTAAGTCCAAGGATGTTTTCCTTTAATAATCCATTTGGAGCTTGTCCAACTTGTACAGGAATTGGTTATTTAATGAAAATGGATGAAGATTTAATTATTCCAGATAAAAATAAAACCTTATATGATGGCGTAAAAGCTTTTGGTTCTAGTACGATGAAAAAAGGAGATACCATGGCAAAAATGTATTTCGAAAGTATCGGAAAATACTATGGTGTCGAAATTAAAAATAAAAAAATAAAGGATTTACCAAGATGGTTCTTAGAAAAAATACTATATGGAACAGGAAAAGACGAGATTGATTTTGAATATTCTTCTTATGCAGGCGTTAGAAAATTTACAGCACCATTTGAGGGAGTATTACCAACATTAGATAGACGTCATAATGAAACAAAATCGCAAGGAATGAGAGACTTTTATGAAATGTATATGAGTAATTCGCCATGTTATGATTGTCATGGGGCAAGATTAAAGCCAGAAATTTTATCTATCAAAGTAGGAGATAAAAACATAAATGACCTAACACAAATGTCAATTAATAAAATAAAAGAATACTTAAATAACTTAAAATTAACAAAAACTCAAGCTATAATATCAGAATTAATCTTAAAAGAAATTGACCAAAGATTGCAATTTTTAATGGATGTAGGATTAGAATATTTAACATTATCTAGAAATGCAGGAAGCTTATCTCGGAGGAGAGGCACAAAGAATTCGTTTGGCAACTCAAATTGGTTCAGGACTAACAGGAGTATTATATATTTTAGATGAACCAAGCATAGGATTGCATCAAAGAGATAATGACAAATTATTAGTAACACTAAAAAAACTAAGAGATTTAGGAAATACACTTTTAGTAGTGGAACATGACGAAGATACCATGTATGCAGCAGACCAAATTATAGACATTGGACCAGGTGCTGGAACACATGGTGGACAAGTTATGGCACAACGGAACAGCAGAAGAAATAAAACAAGTAGAAGCTTCTGTAACAGGTCAATACTTAAGTGGTAGAAAACAAATTGCCATACCAAAAAAGCGAAGAAAACATACCAAAACAAAAGTAATTGAAGTACAAGAAGCAAGTGAAAACAACTTAAAAAATATTAGTGTAAAATTTCCGCTAGGCGTATTTAATTGTGTAACAGGGGTATCTGGCTCACGGAAAATCAACTTTAGTAAATGAAGTATTATATAAAACTGTTGCCAAGGAATTAAATGGTTCTAATGAAAAACCAGGAAAATGTAAAGGAGTAAA
>CATOLW010000060.1 GCA_951800935.1 uncultured Clostridium sp. | reverse complement strand
ACAGATGCCAAATCTGATTTATATTCACTAGGTGTTGTTATGTATGAAATGGTAACAGGAAGAGTTCCATTTGACGCAGATACACCAGTATCAGTGGCGCTAAAACATATGCAAGAAGAACCAGAAGAACCAATTGAAAGCAATCCAAATGTACCAGTAGCTATTAATAAAATGATTATGAAAGCCTTACAAAAGGACACTACTTTAAGATATCAATCAGCGACGGAAATGTTAAGAGATTTAAAGAAATCATTAAAAAATCCAGAAGGTGATTTTGTAGAAGAAGCAGAATATGATGTGACAGCAAGAACACAAAAAATCAATTTAAATGAATATGGAGAACTAGAAGAAGAACCTAATATTAGAAAAAAGAAGGGAAAAAAAGAAGGGAAATTCAAACAATTTATAAAAAAACATAAAGTATTGAGTGTTATCATTGGACTAATTTTATTATTCTCATTAAGCTTAGGAGGAACTTTAGCTGTATTAAATTTAACGAATCCAGCAGAGGTTGAAATGCCAAATGTGGTGGGCTTATCTAAAGAAGAAGCACAAAAAGAAGTAGAGGAAGCTAAATTAAAATTTGAAGTGGAAAAAGAAGAATATAACAAAGAGGTACCAGAAGGTTATGTCATTTCTCAAGACCCAAGCTATATGGAAAGATTTAATAAAGTAAAAGAAGGAAGTACAGTAAGTGTTATTATAAGTAAAGGACAAGAAAAAGCAACTGTACCAAATGTAAAAGGAAAAGAAAAAGAAGAAGCAATTAAGTTGTTAGAAGATGCAAAATTAAAAGCAGAAGTAATTGAAGAAACAAGTAAAACAGTAAAAGAAGGATTTGTTATTAGTCAAGAAACAGAACCAGACGCAGAAGCTTTTGCAGGAGATACAGTAAAAATACATGTAAGTATAGGAACAGGAATTAAAGAAGTTACTGTAGTTAGTGTAATTGGTCAATTAGAATCAAATGCAAAAAGTACTTTGGAAAGATTAGGGCTAAAAGTTAATGTATCTTATGATGAAGATAATTCTAAAGATAATGGTGTGGTACTAAAACAAAGTATAGATAGTGGAAAAACTGTAGATGAAGGAACAACCATTTCGATTACAGTAAATAAAGTAGCAGAGATGAAACAAGGAACAGTAAAAGTAAACTTGAAATCACTTCTTGGATATACATCAGAAGATAGTGAAGAAGAAGTAGAAAAAGCAACTGTAAAAATTATGGTAGGAAATGATACAATTTACAATCAATCTAATCTAAAAACCAAAACAGACATTAGTGCAAATTTTAGTGCAAAAGGAAATGTAACCATAAAAGTATATGTAGATGATATATTAAAGGGAACCAAGGAAATGAATTTAAATACAACAACAAGTTGCATATTTGAGTAAAGGAAAAGTTCAGTTGGAAAGAATACCAACTGGACTTTTTTTATTTAAAATAGTATAATAAAAATGTTTAGAAAAAGAACAAGGAGGAAACATGCAAGGAATCATTATTGAAAATATAGCAAATTTATATCAAGTAAAAAGACTAGACAACCAAGAAGAAATTTACGAAGCAACAGCAAGAGGAAGATTCAAAAAAGAAGAAATAACACCAGTAGTAGGTGATTTAGTTGAAATAGAAGTAACAGACAAAGAAAATCAGAAGGCAGTCATAGAAATGATATTAGAAAGAAAAGTATATATCAAACGACCAAAACTTGCTAACATCACACAAATTGTATTTGTTATTTCTAGCAAAGACCCAAAGCCAGACTTATTGATGTTGGATAAACAATTAGCCTTTGCAGAATATTTAAAAATTAAAAGTTTAATTGTATTAAACAAAACAGATTTAGGCGATAAAACAGAATTTCAAGAAATAAAAGAAATATATGAAAAAATAGGATATTTAGTAATTGAAACAGAAGCTAAAAATCAAAAAGGAATAGAAGTGCTAAAAGAAAACTTGAAAAACAATATCAATGCCTTTTCAGGAAACTCTGGTGTACGGAAAGTCAACTTTAATTAATGGAATCTTTGCACAAGATATGACATTAGAAGGAGAGATTAGCAAAAGAAACAAAAGAGGGAAAAATACAACGACTTCCATTAAGTTGTATCAAATAGATAAGGAAACATACATTGCAGATACACCAGGATTTTCAACATTTTCAATCGAAGAAATCGAAAGCAAAGAATTAGCTGATTTTTTTATTGAATTTAGAAGGAATATACCTAAATGTGAATTTGTAGGATGTACTCATATCAAAGAAGAAAATTGTGGTATCAAAGAAGCAATAAAAAAGAATGAAATTAGTTTGCCAAGATACGAAAGATTTTGTAAAATATATTATGAATTAGAAAAAAGAGAGGAGAAAAAGAAATGGTAGAAATTTCAACATCAATATTATCAATTCCAAAAGAAGAAGAGTCAAAAGCTTTTCTTGCATTAGAGGTAGCTAAAACAGATTATTTTCATATCGATGTCATGGATGGAAAATTTGTAGAAAAAAATACATATGAAAGAATGTTTCAAAATGCATCTTATATTAAAAGAATATCGAATTTACCATTAGACGTTCATTTAATGGTAGAAGATGTAAAAGAAGCAATTAATGATTTTTCAGCATTAGAACCCAATATCATTACTTTTCATTTGGAAGCTTGCAAAAGCAAAGAAGAAGTCTATGAAATGATTCACCATATAAAAGATAACAATTGCAAGGTAGGAATATCAGTAAAACCAGATACTAAAATAGAGGAGGTATATGAATTTTTACCATATATTCATATGTGTTTGATTATGACAGTAGAGCCAGGTAAAGGAGGACAAACATTTTTAACCAATATGGTGCAAAAAATAGAAACTTTGAAAAAGTACATGGAAGAACAGAAGTTAGAACTAGATATAGAAGTAGATGGTGGTATTAATATAAGAACCGCACCAGAAGTAAAAAAAGCAGGAGCGAACATTTTAGTTGCAGGAACAGCCATTGTTATGGCAAAAGATTTTAAAGTAATTATTGATGAATTAAAAGCATAAAAATAGGGTTATTATTATCATATTGATAATAATAACCTCATCTTTTTTTATTTTATAATTTTATTTTTTTACTTCTTTTTCTTTTAAAACTAAACTAGAAACTACAATTCCTGATCCTAAGACAACAACAGCAATTCCTAAAATAGAACCGATGAAAGGAATTAGACCAATTAGCCATAAAACAATAGAAGTTACAACTAGCATTCCAAAAGTAATAAATGTTTTTTCAATTTTTAGTTTATGACAAATAATCGTATTTAAAGTAATGGCAAATATAGCAGTACTAATAGCAATTAAAACAAATAACATAGCAATTAGTAAGAAACCTAGAGTAGCAGTAATACTTAAAACAAAGAATAGAATAGCTAATGCACTAGCAACAATTGGAGTTAAAATTCCTAAGCCAATTACAGGTAAAACTTTCTTTGTTGTTAAGAAAGAAGTTGTTTTCTTTAAGAATCTAGGTGCAATCCATAAACATAATAGCCAAACAACAATAATAGTAATAACAAAAGTGCCTAAACTCATAATTTTTTCTTGTATTTTGTTACCATCAAAAGATGTTTCTTGTTCGAAAATAGTTTCTCCACTAACAATACCTTCTGGAATAGAAATTTCTGATTTAGCAGAGTAATTTAAATTTCCAGTAATAACTGCTTGAGAAGTAGCACCTTCTGCTTCTTCTGAAGTAAAGTTTAGAGTATCACAACTAATATTAGCGTTTCTTCCAATCGTACCGAAGATATTAACCGTATTAGAACCAATGTGAGCATCTCGATAAATATAACCAGAAATAGTTGTATTTTGGGAAGCTGCATATAAGTCATAAACGACACCACTTATAGTAACATTTTTAGAAAAAGTAAATAAGTTACTAAATACATATCCTTGTTCTCCAATATTGACAGTATTAGCACAGATGAAAGCATCACCACCTATTTGTGAATTAATGGTAACAGTATTTGCTACTACAAATAAATTTCCATCCACAATGTAGTCAATAACAACTTCATCTCCTGTTAGGTAAACATCACTTTTTTTGAAGTTATCATCTGTTGTATTAGTCGTAGGTTGGTCAGATGATGGATTTACTACTTCCGTTTCTGTTGATGTGTTTTCAGATGTTGTTGTAGCATCTGGTGTCTCATTTTCTGCTCTTACAATAGGAAGTGTAAGGGCCAAAATAAGAAGTGTTAAAATAGCAATTATTTTAAATTTGTTTTTTAACATAAAAAATCCCTCCTAAAATTTATATATATAATATGTTAAAAATATATATCTTTATTTTGTTTTTGTCAACTGATAAAATTTACAAAATTGATTGACAGAACAAATATTGCACTTGGGTTTTCTAGCAATACAAGTATTTCGCCCATGCCATACAAAAAGATGATTAATATCTTTTAAATATTCTTTAGGAAAAGTTTTTATCAAATCTTGTTCTATTTTTTCAGGTTCTTTTTCTTTAGATAATCCGATTTGATTAGAAATTCTTTTAGCATGAGTGTCTACGGCAATTCCTTCTGCAATTCCAAAAACTTCTAATAAAATAACATTAGCGCTTTTTCTACCAACACCTGCTAAACTAGTTAATTCATCCATTGTATGAGGAACTTCTCCACCAAAGTTTTCTAAAACTTGTTTAGCACATAACTTAATATTTTTGGCTTTATTTTTATAAAATCCACAAGGATGAATTAGTTGTTCTAATTCTATAAGGTCAATATCAGCAAAATCTTGAATGGTTTTGCAACGTAAAAAAAGTTGAGGAGTTGTTTTATTTACTCTTTCATCAGTACATTGAGCAGACAACATAACAGCAACTACCAATTCAAAAGGTGTTGAAAAATCTAGACTGCAAGTAGCATCTGGATAGCTATCTTTTAATAATTCAATAAAAGTAATGGCATCTTGTTTTTTCATAAAATCATCTCCTAGGAACATTTTACAAGAAAGAGGAAAGGCTTGTCAATACGATTTTAATAATTTTACATAAAAAGGAACTAATAATTAGTAAAAATAATATAATATACAAAAACAGTGGAGGTAATAATTATATGTTAAAATTATTTAGAAAAACATTAGCAATCTGTCTAATTGGATTTGGACTGGGAATTTTATTGGTGTTATTACTTCCCATAACAGGTTGGCTATTTATGATTGGAATAATTGTAATTACTGTTGGATTTATGTGGCTTGCTTGTTAAACAAAAAAGGAGGGAGATACATATGACAGTCGTCGTAAAAAAAGTACCAAAATTTTTAAGAGGATTTGTAAAATTAATATTTGGAATTAAAGACTAGATGTCGTATTGGGGACGTTTCTTTTTGCGACAAAATGTCGCAAAAAGAAACGTCCCCAATACGACAAACAAAAAAAGAGCTTCTTCTAGGCTCTTTTTACTTTACCATCTTTTAAACATTTTGCGCATACATAAATTCTTTTTGTTTCTCCATTCATATCAACTTTTACTCTTCTTAAATTAGGTTTCCATGTACGTGGAGATCTTTTGCTGATATGAGAACGAGTAATACTAAGTTTATTTCCATGACTTGCCGTTTTTTGACAAATTTCACATACTGCCATTCTTAATTGCACCTCCTAAATCTTCTTAAATAAATTGACTAATAACAAGTTTAACACAAAACTAGAAAAAAAACAAGTATTTTTTGAAAAATATCAAAAATTCCTTGCAAAATAGGAAAAATGTGGTATAATAAATGAGCTTATGTAATGAAAGAAAGGATTGAAAAGAATGAATTGTAAAGTAGAAGAAACCAAAAATGCAAATGAAGTAAAATTAGAAATAACAATTGAGGCTGAAAAATTTGAAGAAGCCATTAAAAAAGTATATTTTAAAAGTGCAAAATACTTTAATATACCAGGATTTAGAAAAGGAAAAGCACCAATGCAAATCGTAGAAAAATACTATGGAAAAGAAATTTTCTATGAAGATGCATTCAATGAAGTAGCAGGAGAAGCTATGGAAGAAGCAGTTAAAGAAAACAAATTAGAAGTAGTTAGTAGACCAGACATTGAAGTAACACAAGTCGAAAAAGGAAAAGACTTAATTTTTACAGCAATTATGCAAACAAAACCAGAAGCTAAACTTGGAAAATATAAAGGTATAGAAATTGAAAAAATTGAGTATAATGTATCAGATGAAGACATTGAACACGAATTAGGACATATGCAAGAACACAACTCAAGATTAGTTTCAATCGAAGATAGACCAGTTGAAAGTGGAGATATAGCAACAATCGATTTTGAAGGATTTGTAGATGGAAAAGCCTTTGAGGGTGGAAAAGCCGAAGGGCATGACTTAGAAATAGGAAGTAATACATTTATTCCAGGATTTGAAGACCAAGTAATTGGAATGAAAATAGAAGAAGAAAAAGACATCCAAGTAAAATTTCCAGATGAATATTTCTCAAAAGACTTAGCTGGAAAAGATGCAACTTTTAAAGTAAAAGTTCATGAAATCAAGAAAAAAGAACTACCAAAATTAGATGATGAATTTGCAAAAGACGTTAGTGAATTTGATACATTAAAAGAATTAAAAGAAGATATTAAACAAAAACAACAAAAACAAAATAACGAAAAAGCAAAATACGAAACACAAGAAGCAGTAATGAAGGCTGTTTGTGAAAATGTAAAAGTAGAAATTCCATCTGGAATGATAGAACTAGAAACAGAAAATATGTTAAAAGATATTGAACAAAGATTATCTTATCAAGGTTTAAAATTAGAACAATATCTTCAAATGATGGGAAAAAACGAAGAAGATATGAAAAAAGAATATCAACCTCAAGCAATTGAAGGAATCAAATCAAGATTAACCTTAGAAGCAGTTATCAAAGCTGAAAAGATAGAAGCAACAGATGAAGAAGTAGATGAGAAATTAAAAGAAATGGCTAAAAACTATGGAAAAGAAAATGATGAAGAATTCTTAAAAAATGAAAAGGTAAGAAGCTACATAAAAGAAGGATTAACATCAGAAAAAGCCATGGAATTCTTAGTAAAA
>CATOLW010000059.1 GCA_951800935.1 uncultured Clostridium sp. | reverse complement strand
CTATTTGCAATAAAAAATCATCTTTTATAGTATTATCTTCTGTATTTAATCTCTCTTGAATATTATCAACAGAATAAACATCGTTGACCTTATTTATATTTATTTTATTCATACAATATTTTACTATAAAAAATGTTGAAATAATTGCTATAATCATTATTATTACAATAGATGCGATAACAATTGCTTTCTTTATGTTTTTTCTCATAATCTCCCTCCTCTCTTTAAAAAATAATAGAACCAGCTAATTATCTAGTTCTAAAAAATTCTTAATATATTTTGAAACTTTAGAAAATGGACTAGGATTCGTGATTTTTTCGCACACATCGTCCAAGTCAAACGGATCAAAGATAAAATCATATATTCCAAGCATAAGAGCATCTTTTAAATCTTTGACATTTTCATTTTCTAAAATGAGAATAACTTGTATATTTTTTTCTCTTACTTTAAACATAAAATCTCTAAAATTATATTTATGAGGTTGAATAGTAGCAATTAGAGTAGTAGCTTCCTTTTCCTCAAGTATATAATCAGGATAATACACAATTCTACTATCTTCAATTTTTTTGTTTAAATCTCTATCTAATTGCTCGTTATCTGTAAATATTAAAACCAATTAAAAAACCTCCTTAGAAAAATTATTCAAAATAGTCCTCTGGATTTGCAAAACTACCATTTATTCGTACCTCAAAATGTGCGTGAGGGCCTGTTGAGTAACCAGTAGAACCGACTTTTAATACTGCTTGACCTTGCTCAACTACTTGATTTACTTCTACTAATATTTCGCTACCATGTGCATATAAAGTACTAATCCCATCTCCGATGGTCTATTGTAACCATATTTCCATAAGCAGTATTGAAACCGGCTTTTATAACTGTTCCACTTGCCATTGCTACAAAAGTTGCTCCTAACGGTGCGCCTACATCTGTTCCGAGAATGTAATTTATATACTCCAGTAAGTGGATGATTTCTCATGCCAAAATGAGAAGTAATTAATGTATAACCTGGTATAGGCCAAGCAAACATTCCTTTTGGAACTAAACCTTTCCCAGTAGTAATAGTAGTTGGCGAAGATTCCTTTTCTTTTACCCATTCAGCATATTGTTCTTCGTAATTTTCACTAGAAAGTTTTTCTGCCATTTGCATATCATCTTCGGTAGTAAATAATGAATCTACAACAGTACATACTGCAAAAACTATTCCTACAATAACAATTATAAATGGGAAAAAAGGCTTTATTATTTTAAATGCTACTTTTTTTATTTTATTTTTTGCCCTTTTCTTTGCTTTATCCTTTAGGCTCATTTTCATCACCTAGTTTCTTTAGGTTTGTATTATTATTTGTAACTTTATTTATATATTCTGTATTTTGAAAATTATTTTTATTATGCTTATGGATTTTGTATGAATGATTATTAACATTACCTTCAGCTAAACTTGCACCTACTTTTAAATATGCTTTTGTAGCATCATAACTAGTTTTTAAAACACCACCTACAATATTTTTAGGCGTTATTTTCCTTCCAATATTTATACTCTGTTTATTATCTCCATTTGGTTTGGAGATTGATATTTTATTAGCTTCTTTTTGCCTTGGTAATACATTTCTAATGGGATTAATGTTTCCATCATAGTCTTTTTCAGGGCTTAAATTTGCAGTTGGATTGACAACTGATTTAACTCTTGATACAAAACCTTTTAGTCCATTTCCACCACTTCCATTACTACTTGAGGAGTTAGAAGAAGGACTTTTAAATTGTTCTCGTATTGCTCCTAAACCAAATCCCATCATTGCACCCATTCCCATAACTCTATTTGTCATTTGTTCATTGTCTACCCCAGCAATTCTGCTTGTTAAGTTTTGTAAACAATTTTGTAAAGCATCAGCAAGAGGAAGAATCATCATAGCCCAAATTAAAGATACAGCCCAACCACCTCCGAGAAGGTAGAAAAGCTAAATATATCAAAAATAAAAAGCAATATATAAATTGCATAAATACATTCATTATTATTTGACCAGCCCAAATTGATGCTGCTGTTACATTCTTATTTATAATCCACAAACCACAAGCAACAGGTGTAAAAATCGTAAAAATTATGATAGTAAATTGTCTAACAATGAATTTAATATTTAATTTCACAAATAAATAGATAAACATTGCTATAACTAATGCTGTTGTAATTGCATTCCCAGTCTTAATACTTGTTAGCATACTACTTCCCAATGAACTATCTAAATTACCACTATTAGCAGCTGTTACTAATAAATGAACTAAACTATTATTCATAAATAATAATAATCTAATAAAAAGTGGAGCAAGAGAAATTGAAACACCACCGAAAGCATAATCTCATTAAGCTTTCTTTTGCCTCATTTTTCTTAGATGTGTTCATACCAGCAAACATTATTTTATAAGATAGGATAAATACGGCAATTAATATTAAACTGCTTGATATAATGGCAAAAACTGCATACCATTTCATAGTCTTGTTCCACAAATCAGTTGTAAAAGGTGATAAGCTATCATTTGAATTGTTATTATTAAAAATCAACTCATCATAATCTTTAAATCCTACATTTGCATCTTTTCCAGTTGTAAAATCAAAAATAGTCTGTGCAATTCCTCCAATACATTCAGCAATTATCTTTTCAAAAAGTGATCCATCTTCTTTTTTAATTTGGTCTTTAAATTTGACATTATCAGCACAAAAACATATAGGACATAATAAAAAAAGAACTGTAATTACTATCAATAAACTTTTAAAAACTTTTTTCACATTATCACTTCCCATCATTGATTTGGGGCAAATAGGAAACTTCTTAAGTAAAAACAAATTCTTTTTCATAAGGGGTTATTATAAATTTAATAGCTGTAACACTATTATTCAAGCTAACTACACATTGACCTGGACTTGCTGTTGTTAAAAATTCTTTTGTTCCTTCAGATAAATTAAAAAATTCTACAACATTATCTACATTACCAGGACTTTGCTTAAATAAATATCTAGTTGAACATATGTTAATAATTGTTTTTCCGTTCATCACAACCGTAAAAATTCTTGTATAAATTGGCTCCCAATAAAAAGTGGCACATTATATTTGCGACCTCTACGAGCTACATTTACAAGGAACTCTGCCGATTCTTGATATTTTAAAAATAACCAAGCTTCATCACACACAATAATTTTTTTCTTTTCTCTATTTTTCAATATAAATTTTTGCCATACCCATGTTAATATGACAAAACTAGAATATAGTTTTGTAAATTCGTCTTTAACCTCGCTCATATCAAAACAAATTATGTCCTCAGAAGATGTTATTTTACTTTCACAATCAAAAATTCCGGAGAGAATTTCCCTTTAAAAAAGGCACTAGAATATCTGCAAGTTCTTCGCACTTTCCTCGCTCTTGCAATTTCTTTTGGAAATCACTTAAGGTAGGCATTTTCTTTTGTACTTTCCCAATTACATACTTGCCACTATCTAATTTTCCACCTTTTCTTTCGTATAATGAGTTTATATCTGTTGTGATTCCTTTTTCAGCATATAATTGATTAACTATAACCTCAATTTCAGTATTTTCAGTACCTGTCAATGTTCTTCCGTAATTTCTACAAATAGTTGCCATTAATGACCTTATTTCAGCTACTTTGTCATTTATGTTTAAAAATTTATTATGGCCTTTCGTGTCTGGCTCAATTTCGAAAGGATTTATTCCTGCCGATTTTCCTTGCTCTATTTTTATAATTTTTCCACCAAGCATTTTTGTAAGATTTGCATATTCGCCGTTCAACATCAATAAAAAAAGCACCACAACCGAGTTGTTGCAATATTTCTAGCTGTCAGTGTTTTTAATGCTACACTTTTACCTCCTCCGAGAAGTTCCGACAGATAAAAACATGTGGATTTGGGAGAGAAGGAGGACCTATAAATGTATCAATATAAACTGGTGCATTCGTGTACATATTTCTACCTATAAAAATCCCTTTATCATGGCTTAAATTAGGATTAGAAATTGGAATTAGTGTTGCTATTCCACCTGCTACCATATTTCTTTCATAATTTGGAATAGGTATTTCACCAGTTGGAAGAATTGTTTTATAGCCTTCTAGTTGCCTAAAGGTTAATGTTCTTAGCATTGCTGTTTTCTTATTTAGTTCACTTTCTAATATTTTTGTTTTTTCGTTTAATTCTTCAAGTGTTTCAGTATTTAAAGATATAAAAATTGTTGCAAAAAATAATTTATCTTGATTAGTTTGTATAAGCATTCTTAAATCTTCCAAATCTCCAATTTGCTTTTCTAGTTCTGGTAAATGTAGTATATTTCCGTTGTCTTGAATATGTTGCATACTCACTTTGTGATTGTACTAATTTTTTAGTTAATTGATTAATAGTATTTCCGGTTGTTGCCTGGCTCTATTTTTACAGAAATATTAATATTCCCAATAGGAAATAAGCTATCAAGCCAAGATATCCAAGTTTGTTCAGGATATATAGTCATAACAAAAGTTCTAGTAAATTTATTGTAACCTAAATTTATATAATCTCTTTTTTCTTGCAATGTATCAGGTAAAATAATATCTGCAACACTTGGAATGTTATCAAATATGTTTATTTCGTTTTTCTCTTGTTTTCTGTTTTTTACCAACATATAGATTTTTTCCTCCCTTCTTCAATTTACTAATATTTAAACCTGAATTTTTGTTTAATTCCCTATAAATTAAATTGTAAATCTCATCTTCATTAAGTATTTCACACATAATTTTTGCTCTTAATAAATTTCCGGTAAAAGCTATTGATTTTCTGTTTAATTCTTCAATAGCATTTTTATATAATCCATCATAGCTTATGATGGCATAATTCCTTATAATTGATATAGTTCTATTTTCCATAAGAGTTTGTAAATAATCAATTAAATAATCCTTATATTCTTTGATTTTAAAATTATTTGACTTGTTTTCTTTTAAGAGAGATATTACTTTACTTGTATCTATAAACTCTGTGGTACTAAAAAATTGAACTGGATAATCTATTGCTAAAGCTGTTTGAATCAATACATTTTCAATTGCACTTTGTTCAGCATCTGAAAGCATATTGTAATCAATGTTTCCAAGTCTAATAATGTTAGAATACCTATTACCTAGACAAACAATATTATCTTTAATTTTGATATCAAAGATATCTGTTAGTTGCTTTTTATGTCTTTTTTTACTTTTTTCTTTTGTATCATTTTTGGGATTTTGCTTATTATTGCTAATTATGGTCTTTTTCTTATAATTTAGATAAACTGCTGTACCAATAACAAAAGCAATAGTCAAAAATAGAAAAATAAACATTATAATCATTTGCTACACCTCTCATATACGAATTTTTTCTTACGAAAGATGTATTTTATCGCAAAATAAAAGAACTTATCGAAGTTCTGCTCACCAATTTTTAAAAAGCTACATAGCAAGAAAAAAGTTGCTGTTAAACTAATAAAAAATATTTTTATTGCAATTGGCAATGAAATTGCTAGTATTCCTAAACTAGAAGCACCTAGCATTATATAAAGAACTTGCCTTAAACTTAAATATCCTCCAAAAATCTTTTCTTCGCGTTTTATATCAAATGGCACTTTAAAAATTCTCATAATTTGTTCCCCCCTAACTACCAAGCAAATTGCCTGAATTATTAGTTGCAACATTTATAATAATACCTGCTATAATTAAACTAGCACCTAGTATTACACCACCACCGACAAATCCAAGCAAGTGATCCTATTGATTCAGCTCTTTTTTGTGGATTATTAGCATTAGCAATCATTTTTATTGCTGCAACAACCACACTTGCAAAAATTAAAACTCCACCTAGTGGCATTGCAATAGATGTTATTACTCTTTTTATATTGTCTGTTGCTGTTTGTACCTCTGCTGTTCCAATACCTTCAGCAAAGCAAACATTACTTTTAATTGCTAATAATGTAATTGTTGTTCCTATGGTAGAGAATTTAGTTAGTAAATGTTTTTTCTTTTTTGATAAATTCATAATTTAATCACTCCTTTTACAATTTTTTGAAGGACTAATTTGTAAAAGAAACACTATTTTTAAATCAAATTCTTAAAATAGACAATAAAAAAAGGAATAAATAGAAAAAGTATATTCCCAGACAACAGGCAGATTGAAGATGTTAAGAATTTTGACTTTATCTTTTGTGATTTTATCAAGCATCCTATTGAGAGCATAACAAGTGAAAATATTAATAATGCTACAAGTATTATTAACGTTACCTTAAAGCCCACAAAAAAGATGTTAGATACAATATTTTGAAAATTATTCATATAATCATTTAGCATATTTTCAGCTCCTTTTAGGTATTATTGTTAGTATATTTATTGATAATAGACCTTTTGTAATAATTTAGTAAATCATTTGGCGAATGTTCTTTTGAAATATAATACAAATTTAATAAAGACTCTCTACTTAACTTTGAAAGTAGAAAGTCAAAATCACTATTGTATAACTCATACAAAATGTAAATGATATCTTTTATGATATCTATCTTATCTTGTCGCATCATTTGAACCATTTTAGGTGTATATAATAATTCTAGGCGTTTTAATATTTCATAAAAACAATTTGGAATTTTAAAGCTATTATTCATTATTAAATTAAATAAATCATCCTCATTTATATTATTATTTATAATATTATCTTTGACATTTTCGTCAATACCCTCTTGACATTTCTGAAGGGAGGGGTATTGATTTTTTTGACAATAGGGTAAATCCACAATATAGATATACCTAGCTATGACTTCTTTATTTTCATTTCTTTGTACTATCACTTGAATAAAACCTAGTTTTTGTAAATGTGAAAGCCATCTACTTACTGTCTCAATGCTTACATTATATAAATTTGCAAAATACCTATTTTGTGCATAGCAATAACCATTTTTAGTTGACAATGATGTTATTTCTCCATATAACAATTTTTCATTTGCTTTTAATTCTTTTGAATATCTAACCGTAGCTGGTATAATTGCATAATAATTACTTTTATTTTCTTCATTCACTTTTTTTCTCCGTTTCTATAAAATTTTT
>CATOLW010000058.1 GCA_951800935.1 uncultured Clostridium sp. | reverse complement strand
AAATTCGATAAAGCACTTGACTTTTTTGTCAAGTGTTTATATAATGACCAAAGAAAACAAAAAAGCAAGAAAGGACAAAAATAAATGAAAGAACAATTTTTAGAACTATTAAAAAGTGTAAAAAGAGAAGGAATAGAAGAACTAATTAATTTTTTAGAAAAATCAGACTTTTTTATCGCACCAGCAAGTACTAGATTTCATGGAGACCATGAAGGAGGACTAGTAGAGCATAGTTTAAAAGTATATGAAATCTTAAAACATAAAGTACAAAACTGTATTATGCCAATTGACATACCAGAAGAATCTATCATTCTAATTGGACTATTACACGATATTTGCAAAACAAACTTTTATAAAGTCGATTATAGAAATGCCAAAAATGCATTAGGAGTATGGGAAAAAGTGCCATACTATACAGTAGACGACACCATTCCATATGGGCATGGAGAAAAATCCGTTATGATGATAACTGAATACATCAAATTAACACCAGAAGAAAAATACTCTATTCGTTGGCACATGGGATATACCGAACCAAAAGAAAACTATAATGCTATTGGAAGCAGTTACACTAAGTATCCCATTGCATTACTAACACATGAAGCAGACTTAGAAGCAACGTATTTTTATGATACATAAAAATAAAATTAGAAATGATAAAAACACGATTGGCCAATAGGTAAAAAAATATAAAATATTTTATTTTACTTGTCAATATCTTGTAAAAATTAACAAGAAAGGAAAAAGATATGTTAGCATATATAAAAGGAACACTAGAAATGAAGATGACAGGGTACATTGTCATCGATGTAGGAGGACTAGGATACAAAGTATTCATGTCAGAAGTAGGAATTGAAAAAATAGGAAATATAGGAGAAAACGTAAAAGTACACACCTATTATAAAGTAAGAGAAGATGACATCAGCATTTATGGATTCAATACTTTAGAAGAACTAAAAATGTTTGAATTATTAATCAGTGTAAGTGGAGTAGGAGCCAAAACAGCATTAACCATGCTAGCAGTATGTGAACCATCTGAATTTGCGTTAGCCGTTATATCAGAAGATGTAAAAACCTTAACGGGAATACCAGGAATTGGAGCCAAATCGGCAGCAAGAATTATTTTAGAACTAAAAGACAAAATAACCAAAGAGCAACAAATCGAAACAATTAACAAACAAGTAAATAGCAAAACAAAGAAACAAGAAGAAAATGAAGTAGAAAATAAATTACAATTAGCCCTTGAAAACAATACAAAAGTAGCAGAGGCTATGGCTGCTCTGCAAGTATTAGGCTATAACAAAAAAGAAATCGAAAAAGTATTTAATAAATTAGACAAAAATGAACTATCAACAGAAGAATTAATCAAAAAAGGATTAAATCTTTTAGGAAAATAATCTAGACAATCATTTTAGAGATGAGTTAGCCTGTGAAAAGCAAAGTCAGCTACAGATAACTTATGTGTTAGAATGGAGGAAAAAATCATGAACAGTAATGAACCACTAGCTTTTCGAATGAGACCAAAAACACTAGAAGAATATGTAGGACAAGAACATGTGATTCGGAAAAGACAAAATTTTATACAGAACCATAAAAGCAGACAGATTATCTAGTATTATTTTATTTGGTCCTCCTGGATGTGGAAAAACATCACTAGCAAGAGTAATCAGCGAAACTACGAAATATAAATTCTATAAAATCAATGCAGTAACCTCAGGAGTAGCAGACATAAAAAAAGTAGTAGAAGAAACCAAAAATTTTATGCTAAATCCAACAGGAAAAAGTATTTTATTTATCGATGAAATCCATCGATTTAATAAATTACAGCAAGATGCTTTGCTACCCTTTGTCGAAAACGGAACCGTTATTCTAATTGGTGCCACGACAGAAAATCCATACTTCGAAGTAAACAAAGCGTTAATTTCAAGGTCAATGGTAATCAAATTAAAGCCATTGACAGAAGAAAATATTTATCAAGTACTAAAAAATGCATTAGAAAGAAAGGATGGATTAGGAGAATACAAGATTAAAATAGAAGATGAAACATTAAAGAAAATAGCTTTGATAAGCAATGGTGATGTAAGAACAGCATTAAATGGATTGGAGGTTGCAACCTTAACTACACCAATGAGTGAAGATGGCTATATACATTTAACCGATGAAGTTATTAAAAATAGTATTCAAAATAGAAAAGCCATTTTTGATAAAAATGGAGAAGAACATTATGATAACATTAGTGCTTTTATCAAATCCATGAGAGGTTCAGATCCAGATGCTGCTGTATTTTATTTAGCAAGAGCATTAAATGGAGGAGAAGACCCATTATTTTTAGCAAGAAGAATTGCGATATGTGCCTCAGAAGATGTTGGAATGGCCAATCCCAATGCTTTAGTAGTAGCTAATTCTGCTATGCAAGCAATTCACATGATAGGAATGCCAGAAGCAAGAATTTTATTATCAGAAGCAGCTATATATGTGGCGACCTCTAAAAAATCTAATGCAAGCTATCTAGCAATCAACAAAGCACTAGAAGATGTTGGAACCAAAGATACAGGAGAAATTCCAATGCACATACGAAATGCACCAGTCGAAAAAATGAAAGAATTAGGATATAGCGAAGGCTATTTATATCCACACAATTTTCCTGGACATTATGTAGAACAACAATACTTACCAGATAAAATGTTAGGAACCAAATACTATTGTCCAGATGAATAAGTAAGATATTTAGAATAAAAAAATAAAAAATGGAAAACCTACTAAAAAGTAGGTTTTTATTATGATAAAAAAAATAATAATTGGATTATTAGCAGGAATAATAAGTGGATTATTTTCAACTGGTGGAGGAATGATATTAGTACCAGCATTTATCCACTTATTAAACATAGATGATACCAAAGCAAGAGGTACATCCGTTTTTTGCATATTACCTATGGTAGTAACAAGCAGTTTTTTCTATTATAAAGGAAATTTTATTAACTGGAACGTTGCATTTCTTTGTGCGATAGGAGGAGCTGTTGGCGGTTATATAGGAGCAAAACTTTTAAAGAAAGTACCACAAAAAGTAATGAAAATAGCATTTACTATGTTTTTGGCTTATGTATCTTATAAGATGATTGTTAACTAAAATAAAGGAGTGTCCCTAAATCCCTAAAACAGGGATTTTAAGGAACGTCCCCAAATCCCTGTTAGGAGGAAATATGACAGAAGTATTGATTGGAATTGTATCTGGAATTGTGAGTGGAACTGGAATGGGAGGAGGTACTATATTAATCTTCCTTTTAACTTTTATGTTAGGAATAGAACAACATGTAGCGCAAGCAACTAATTTGATTTTTTTCATTCCAACTGCGATAGTGGCAATTATGGTTAATTTAAAAAATAAAAATATTGATATGAGATTAGCAACACTTATATCTGTATTTGGAATTTTAGGAGCCATTGTAGGAGCTAATATTTCGATTCACATTGATGTAGCAATTTTAAAAAAGTGCTTTGGTATTTTTTTGGCAATTGTTACAATAAATGAAATATATTCCATTTTTAAATTATATAAAATACCGTATAAAAATAGGCAAAATAAGAAAAAATAAGACTGAGGTGAAAGATATGAAATTTGTTAAAGGTGTTATGATTGGTGGTCTAATTACCACTGGATTAATGATGATGTATGCAGAAAATGAAGGAATGAACAAGAAAAAATTAATGAAAAAAGGAAAACAATTCGCTAAAAAAATGGGAATTATGTAGAAACCAAAAAAGTAGATGGTTCTAAGAGCAAAATTTAAACTCTTAGAACCACTATTTTTATTTTTACTTACATTCTGGCTTTTCTGGTTTTTCACATTCATCGCAATCTGAGATGAAACAATCACATTTATCGCATTTATCGCCTTTTAAGCATTTTCCTTCATGATGACATTTAGCACAGATTTTGATTTTTTTGGTATCATTTACCCAAAGTTGAAGAGCATATTCTTTTCCAGGGCAAAGAGGTCCAAAAACAAATTCTCCTTCTTTATCAGTAAAGGTATGGCCAATTGGTCTTCTTTCTTCTTTACCATGTTCACAAACTACTTCCACTAATTTTACAACAGCATCTTTAACTGGTTCTTTAAAACAATTTTTTACAACACCATAAATAACATCACGGTTATCTTCTGGTAAAGTAATGTCTAAATCAAATTGTTTTCCTCCTGATATAACGCCATCTACGTCAAGAACTGGACAAAAAGGTTTTTTATTATCCATTTCCATTTCTATCATTCCTTTCTTTTTTGTAACTTATCTTAAGTTACTTTATATATCATATGAAGAAAAATGTAGAAAGTTGAAAAAAAGTTGTAAAAAAAGCAAAACAGTAGTATAATAAAACTACAAAGAAAGGAGAGATAAACATGGAAAAAATAGAAAATACAAATGTGCAAGAAGCAAAAGTAGTAAAAGAACCAAAAAAAGAAAGAAAAGGATTTTGTATTGCCTCTATGGTATTAGGAATTATAGCATTAGTTCTTTTCTGGATGTGGTACATAGCAATACCATGTGCAATCTTAGCCATTATATTTGGTGCATTAGGTGTAAAATCCCAAGGAAAAGGAATGGCAATCGCAGGACTTGTAACAGGCTCAATTGGATTAGTTGTTTCCATTGCCATTATAACATTTATTGTAGTAATAGCAATGGCATTAGGAATTCAGGACATAATAGATGAAGATGATTATAGCACTTATCGAAACTACCGTAATTATCATAGCTATAGTGATTGGTATGATTATGATTAAATTTGAGCAGAGATTTAAAAGATCTCTGTTTTTATTTATATTGCAGTTTAAATAGATGGATTGTTTAGAAACTCAGCGCCCACAACTTAACACATTATGTAAAATAGAGTATAATAAATATATTGCATATATACATATATAGATGAAGAAACTTTTCTTAATTTGAATTTACATACAGAGTTTTTGTATGTAAATAATTTGAAAGAAATCTTCTACTGAATGTACTTATAAGCAAAAAAAGAAATATACAGGAGGAAAATTGTACATGCCAGAGACAAAAGTAACAAGAAGAGAAAACAATAAGGAGGAGAAATCTGTGGAAAACAACAACGTATTTGTTAGTGGCAGAATTGAAGATGAATTTGAATACAGCCACGAAACCAACTGGGAAAAATTCTATCGGACAAGAGTCATAGTAAAAAGACTCAGTGGGGTAGAGGATTATATTCCAATCATAGTATCTGATTTACTGTTAGGACGAAAATGGAAAAAAACTTCTTTCAAAAACAAATGGGTGGAGGTAGCAGGACAGTTTAGATCTCATAACCAATTAAGAAGTGATGGTAAAACTCATTTAGATTTATTTCTATTTGTAACAGAGATTAATATCTATGAGGAAGAATCTGAAATGGAAAAAGCAGCCAATATGAACTTAATTTACTTAGAAGGAACTCTTTGTAAAAAACCATTATTTAAAATAACCTCATCAGGGCGGTCTATAGCAGACATAATGCTTGCAGTTAATAGAGCATACAGAAGAACAGACTATATTCCCTGAATTGTCTGGGGAAGAAATGCCCAATGGATAAGTGAGTGTGAGGCAGGATTTGAAGTAAAGCTCTATGGAAGAATCCAAAGCCGAAAGTTTTTCAAAAAATATTCTCAGGATTCAGAGGAAGGTGAGTATAGGACGGCTTATGAAATTTCGATAAGGCAGATACAAGAAGTAGAAGATTTGACAGAATAACCTGACAGTTAGAAGAATATGCTGAAGACGAAGAGAGGGAAGCAAAGTAAAATTTGCTTCTCTCTTTAAAAATAAATAAGTAAAATAGGTTCTTTTCTTTCTAGGAAAAGCATACAATGAAAAGAAGCACTAACTTAAAAAGGAGTGAGATTATTATGTTTTTCGTATTTAACAAGCAAAAAATATATACATATCTAGTATCCATTGTAACAGTTGTATTACTATTCTGTGTAGCAGGAAGCCTAAATAACACAAGCAACGAAAAAAATGCAATACCAACTTCAAGTACAACAGGAAAATTATTACCAATCTATAATGTACAAACAGAAGAAAAGAAAGTTGCCTTTACCATGAACTGTGCTTGGAATGCAGATGATATTGACAGTATCTTAAAAACATTACAAGATAACAACAGCAAGATAACCTTTTTTATGGTAGGTGACTGGATGGAAAAGTTCCCAGAGGCAGTTAAAAAAATACAAGAAGCAGGGCATGAAATAGCAAGTCATAGTGATACTCATCCACATGTGAACAATTTAAGTTATGAAAAAAACATAGAAGAAATTGAGAAAAGTAACGATAAGATTGAAAAAATAGTGGGAAAAAGAACCAAAATTTATCGACCACCCTATGGAGAATATAATGATACTGTCATAAAAGCTGCACAAGACAAAGGATACTTTTCTATTCAATGGAATTTAGACACACTTGATTACACAGGACTTACAGGAGAGGATATGTGGAAGCGATTAGAAGGAAAAATTAAAGCAGGAGATATTATTTTAAGTCATAATGGAACTAAACATACCGCAGATAGCTTAGATATGTTATTAAAAAAGATAAAGCAAAAAGGATTAGAAGTGGTAACTGTGTCTGACCTTATTTATTTTGACAATTATACTATCAATAGCAATGGTACTCAAGTGAAAAAATAAGTGTATAAAATTACCAAAAAAGGAAATAATACAAATATAAGATGAATAATAGGAGTTGAAAAATGTCATTTATTGGTATCATTGCGAATCGAAAATGTTTTGAAACGATCAAAAAGAAAATGATAGAAGAAATAGGAGAAGAAAATCTCAATTTCATTCTTATTAATCTAAGAAGTATTGAAAATATAAAAAATATTAAATTCGAAACCATTATAGTAGAGGATAACCTAAAAAAATTTGAAAAAAATAAAGAAACCCTAGAAAAAATTTTTCTAAATACACAATATTTTATGATTAATACAGATAGAAATATAGCATTAGAAATATTAGAAAAAATACCAAATCCAATAACATATGGACTTAATCGAGAAGCAACTGTTACGGTGTCTAGCATCAGCGAAACAGACATTTTGGTATATTGGCAAGAGAATTTAAAAAATCGAGAAGGAAATAAAATTGAAATCGAGGAAAGAAGAATAAAGAGAGAAGAAAAATATTCACAAAAAATTTACGAAACGTTAATTATTTATACCTTATTAAAGATATATCATAAGAGCATAATTAAGGAAACATAGGA
>CATOLW010000057.1 GCA_951800935.1 uncultured Clostridium sp. | reverse complement strand
CAATTTCCAGTGCTATTTTGCGTTCTCCATTCAAATTTTGAGGTATCCTCTATTCCTATCAATCTATTTTCTAAGTCATTTAAATAAGCTGTTATAACTGGTGCATCTTGACTTTGAATATTAATTGTAGATTCTTTATTACTTTGTTTTAAACGAATTTTTATTTTATCCTCTGCATTAATTTGTGCTATTTCTTCTGCTGTTAATTGATGTTCATCTCCATTTCCATTTTTCCAAGTTGCTCCTCCATCTAAGCTATATTCCCAATTGCTACCTTTAAATTCGTCTATTAACATCAGTTTTCCAGCATTTTCTCCATCAAATGAAAAAGTTCCTAATGTTACTACTGTTGCATCTTCATATAAGTTTACTAATGCTAGTGATGCAAACATATTTTTTGTATCCATTTCTATTTTTACATATTGTCCATAAACAGACTTTTCAAAATTAATCGCATATAAATCGCCATAAGTTTCACAATTTTCTATTTGCCCTGCTTGTATCCAACTTTCTCCATCTATACTTACATATACTCTAGCATTTTTTATATCATCAGGGTCTTGTGGTCTACCTGGAGATTTTGTTTGGATAAATTCTAAAGCTGATATGTTTCTAGGTTCATCTAATTTTATACTAATAAATGGTTTTGTTGATTGTTGTAAAACATTTTGTGCAAAATCTGTATGCCATAAAGTATTAAGATTTCCATCTATTGCATTTGGTGCATAAAATGGTCTTTTATTATCTTGCGATTGAGTAGAGTAACCTGCTATTTCTAAATGTGATATTGGTATATATTTTCTTTTATCATTTACTTCATCTTGTGTAAATTGGTAGGTTGCTGTTTCTCCTACTAAATAGGTACCTGTTGCCGCCATTCTAACAGATATGGTTTTATCCCCTGTTAAATCTGGTTCTGCATCTTGGTATAAAGTCCATTGATCGGTTTCGTTTAATTTCCATTCCATTCCTGGAACTGACGCGATTAGTTTATTTTCTAAATCGTTTGCATATAAGGCGCTTGGCAATCCTTTTGACGGTAAAATATCTATTTTGTATAGATTTTTTTCGTCATAATTTACTCCTACAAGATGGATATAAATATCATTTTCTGCTGTAAGACTCGCTATTTCTTCTGGTGCTAACTGCCATTTATGTTCTTCTCCTGCTTCAAAAGAATGTTCTTTCCAACTCTCTTTATTTTGTGTGTTTCCATCTATACAATAATCCCAACGAACTCCCATTTCATCAAAGCGATTGGATAAAACAATCTTTCCAGCATCTTCTCCATCAAATGAAAAGGTAGCAATACTTGTGTCCATTTGTCCAAGTAAATATGTTGATACTTCTCTTGTTACACTTGGTTGATAGGTTTCGGTTGAAGTATTTGGAAGTACTTTTCCATATTCTAAGATACGTTTTTGTAAAATAACAAATTGCGCAGAATAGGATGAATTTGTTAATTTCGGTTTAATCAAATTCGTTAAATTATACATTGGTAATGGGTAACATCTTAAGCTTTCTGCCATTTCTTCTGCTAACTGATACCAATCTTCTTCTGTTTTTGATTCATTGGCACTATAACAATTAATCAATCCATACCATGCATCCACATTAATTGGTAATTCTCTTAATGCTTTTCGATAGATTTCTTCTTGCTTTGCTGGGTCATTTTTATATAAGTTTGCTGTCATAATAATTTTTTCTGATTTTTCATAAGCTTCTTGTTGGTTCATGGCTGCTTGACTTAATAGCAAATAAGATGCTGCATATCCACTTACATATTTATCACTACCCCAACCTAGAGGCATTCTTACACCTAATCTTTCCGTTTTTCCAGTTTGCCCCCAATTAGTAATAACATTATTTAATGTCCAATATCCATCTCCTGTAGTTTCATTCATGCTGTAATAAGCAAATGCTGCGTGTCCTGGTTGCCCAACTACAGTTGCAGGTACCCCATGTGCACCACGATTACAAGCTCCTTGTTTAGAAATACCACCACAAACAGCTCCACCTTCTATATTCATCCATAGTTTATAAACACTTGTTTTTCCATATTCTACTCCATATTTTGAGAAAATTCCTTTGTATTTTTGGTCATATTTTTCCTTATTAGCCTCATCCCAATATTCTGGTTTATTATAGTTAGGCCATATATATTTCATATATGGATGTGGTGATAAATACCACATTTTGTTTGAATTGGCATCAATAAAGCTTTGCGTATATTCATTAAGCCATATTATTTCTTCATCATCTATAATACAGTTCATAACATAGCGCATTTCTTCTGTTGTGTACGTTTCAAACCATTTTGCAAAATCGATTTGGTCTGTAAATCTCATATTTCCATTATGATACATGTGTTTATAAATTTCATAACGTTTTACTGGGTCTGATTTATTTTCTGCTACTCCTGGTTGCATCCATAAAGCTACATCAACTGTATGAGTTAAGGATAAAGCAACTGCCATCTTTTTGTATAGATTACCTAAGGTAGTAGTTTCATATTTTGTTTTTTCTTGAATAGTAAAATCATTTGCATAATTAGCACGTAAATTGGATAATATGATAATGGATTTCATATAGTTTTTTCCATCTGGATAACCACCTAGTACATATAGTCTAAGGTTGTCTAAATCAGTCATTAGCCATTCAAGTGTTTCTTTATAAGCATTTTTATAGTTGGCTGTAAATTGTAAAATATCATATCCTGCATTGTTTACTAACTCTCTTTGTAGTAAGATTTTCTCATATTCTCCTGCTATTTCTTGACCTTCATACTTTTTAAGCATTTCATCATATTCTTCAACTGTTTTAATGAAGGGGGCCGCTATGGCATTTTCATCATATCCTTCTTTTATTAACTTAGCATCTGCATAAACAGCATGGTCTGCTGTATTGTTTCGATTTTGGTTTGCATATAGTTTTAAATATTTCGCACCTTTAATGTCTATTTTTACAAATTCTGCATTCGTATTTCCTTTCAATGGTGCCGTTTCTTCTTTTTTTATTGTCCAGTTTTCTCCATCTACTGAAGTGTAGATGGTAAATTTTACACCATCTCCATTATTTCCTCTTGATTCATCTACTCCTATATAAGCCGTAAAATAATCATAGTTATAATTAGTAATATCATAGATAACTGTTGAGGTAGCATGTGCTGTTATTCCTTTATAAAACTGTTTCTTTTCACCATCAATGATTAAACTAATCATTCCATTATTTTTACTCGAGTCTAAATTTTTATCATAGGTTATTGCTCCCCATCCTGCTGAAGAATCAGACGTGTAGGGTATGTCTGATAAATAACAAAGTTTCTCTTCTTCATTTTGTTCAGCTGCCAAAACCTCTTTATTTGGTAGCAAAAATAATGTAAATAATAAAGCAAAACTAAAAATTACTTTTAATAAAAATTTGGTTCCTTTCATTTTTTACCTCCACCTTTAAAAGCTCTATTATAATTATATCATATTTTTTCATGTTATGTAAATCTTTTTTGTGTTTAATATGAACCTAATTATTTTATGAAATTATACAATATTTATGACAAAAAGAATATAACAATCGTGTTATATTCTTTTTACAGAAATATTACATGAGTTTCCCTAGTATTCTGGAGTTTTTTGTATCAAAATTGTCATATTTCTACGTAAATTTTACTACCTTTTTTTATCATAATTCCTGCTTTTGGAACTTGCTCCTTTATTATCGTATTTTGTTGATCCAATTCCTCTGTTTCATTTTCAATTACTAATTCTAACTGATTTTCTTTTGTTATTTTTAGGGCCTCTTCTATTGTTTTTCCTAATAAATCTGGTGTTCCTATTTCTTCTACTACTTCTATTTCTTCGGCATTTCCTTGATTCACCTCTAAATAAGGTAAAATTTCGCTAAAAATTTGTCCTCCTACTGGTGCTGCAACTCCGTCCTCCGTTGATGACCGCCTTCTCCAGTTGGATTATAAAGTGTTACTAATACGACAGCTTGTGGATTGTCAATTGGTGCTACCCCACAAAAAGAAGTAACATATTTATTGGTATTAACACCATCTTCAGAAGTTCCTGTTTTACCACCAATTCGATAACCAGCTACTTTTGCATTTTTTCCTGTCCCTTCTGACACAACCGATTCCATCATACTTAGGACTTTTTCTGAAGTCTCTTTCGAGATAACCTCCCCATTTGTTTTTACTGGTACATCTTGAATTTCTCCTGTACTACTATTGATGATCTGTTTAACCATTCTAGGTTGCACACTGGTTCCACCATTAGCAATAGAAGACACTGCAGTTACTAATTGAATTGGCGTAATTTCAAATCTTTGACCAAAACTAATGGTTGCTAGTTCAACAGGACCTGCCTTATTTTCTGCTAAGAAAATACTATTGGCCTCTCCTGGTAAGTCAATCCCTGTTTTATTTAACAATCTAAATTTATTCAAATAACTGTAATATTTTTGTACTCCCAACTTTTGGCCAAGACCAATAAAAACGGGATTACAAGAATTCATCAATCCTAATCTTAAACTTTCTGAACCATGTGGGCGATAATGCCTCCAACATTTAATTCTAACCCCTGCTACTTCAATACTACCAGTACAACAAAATTGCCCTTCTTGATCAATATCGGTTACCAAACCTTCTTCAATAGCTGCTGAAGCTGTAATAACTTTAAAAACAGAACCTGGCTCGTAGGTATCAGCAATGGCTTTGTTTCTCCACACTGCTTGTAAATTCTTTGTTTTTTCTGCCTGCTCCATACTATCCCAAGTTTCTCTTAATTCCTCTGTATAGGCTTCATAAGGTTGATTTAAATTGTAATTTGGATAGGTTGCCATAGCTAAAATATCCCCATTTTGTGGGTTCATGACAACAATGTTTCCGCCATCGGTACACACATTATCAATGCAAGCTTCTTCTAAATATTTTTCAGCAATAGATTGAATGCTTAAATCAATGGTAAGAACTAAATCATTGCCATCTACTGCTGATACATAATTTTCTCCTTCTTCTCCTATTTCTCCCCCTTTGGCATCAGTATGTCTTTGAATGGCTCCTTGTGTACCTTTTAATTCTGTATCATATTTTGCTTCAATTCCATCTAATCCTTGGTTATCACTTCCACAAAATCCTATAATTTGAGAAGCAATTGTACTGTATGGATAATATCTTTTGGTATCTTCGTCTATGTTAATTCCTGTTGTAATCCCATTTTGTTGCATCCAAACTCTTAACTGATCCGTTTTTTCTTTTTCTACTTTTTTGGCAATGGTTTCTATGGAACTTCTTTTGGTTACTTTTTTTAATGTTTTTTCATAATCTAAGGCAAAGATATCGGTTAACACACGGGCTACTTTTTCTTTATTTTCTTTGGCTATATTTCCCGGATTTACGGTTACGGTTTCGACTGTGCTACTAACTGCTAAGGCGTTTTTTCCAGTTGCATCTAAGATAGTTCCTCTTTTGGGATTAATGCTTCTATCTAAGGTTTGTTGCTGATAAGCCATGGTGGATAGCTCTCCCCCTTGTATAAATTGAAGGTATCCTATTCTTCCGATTAAGCACAGGATAATTAAAAAACTAATAAATAGTGTGTTTCTCATTTTCTTTTTGCTTGAGAGTTTGATTGGTATCATAAAAAAACCTCCTGTTTTATTTTATTAAGAGGTTTTGTTTTTTATTATATATTTTTGTTTTTACTGACTTCTCTTTAGATAAAATTTTATGAGTTAATAGAATAAGTATAAACATTTGGATTTTGAAGTCTTAATATTTATATAATAAGTTATACAAACTTTGCCATTGTTGAAAAGATTAAAAAATAGATGGCTGACCAAAGCCAACCACCTATTAAAAGTTAATTATTCCAAGCAAATAATCATTTTATCATCGGAATAAGAAAGATTAATTGCGACTAAATCCATTGTTATGCAGTTTTTTAAAAAATTCTTCAACTCATTTTCAAACCCCTTCGGTAGGGTATCTATTGAAAATTTTTTTGGTAACGCAGGTATAACAAGATGACGCTTTTCGAAAGTATCCATAGCTAAATCCACAATTTGCCGGATAGCATGTGAAAATTTAGCATCAAGTGGATACATTGAAAGACGCTTGTTTCCTACTAAATAATCTTGTACTTCGTGTAAAGATAAACAATAGATTTTTTCGGTACTCATAGAGATTCTCCTTTCTTTATATATAATGTATTTACAGCATCATGCTTATTATATAATGTTATGTATACAAAGTCAATCTAAATCATTAAAACAATAAAAAAAGAAAAATATATTGCCACACTGCTACGGTTTCGTTTACTTTCTCACAAGCAAGACTTGTTCAAAAGTAATCTCAACCTAACAAGTTCCAATAAAACAAAAGCCAATGTTAAAATAAACAAAAGGAACTTGCACAAATAAGATAAACTTATTTGGCAGTGTTAGTGTAGCACAATGTTAAAATGTAGATAATTAAATATAATAGTTATTAGCAAATAAAAATAAATGAATAGAACTTCTACAAAAAAGTACAGTTGGTCGAAACACCACTGTACTTTTTCTCGAAGGTCTAAAAATTTATGCCTATGAAAATTCTTCTTTTGTAGTTTTTATATAAGTATATTTTAAAGCAGTTCTATGAATTTATTTGCTACGCAAGATAAATAATTCTTATCATAAAGAGCTCCAATTTCTAAAATATTAGAAATTTCTTTTACAGGAACTAATGATTTTATAGTTTACAATAGTAATACTATTGATAAAATTGTAAATATAATTCCTAAACTAATTCTTTTCCAATGTTTTTTTATATCAATCTCTTTAAAAATTACTATTCCGATTAATATAGACCATACAGAACTTAACTGAACTATAATTGTTACTATTGAAGCTGGCAATTGTTTATAGGCTAATGCTTGAAAAAATGAGGCAAAATAAAACAAACAGCCTCCCAATGTGGCAAGAAACATACTTTTCTTTGTTATAGAAATTACATTTTTCATATTTTTATCTTTTAGTAAAACATATAGGCAAGCAAATAAAAATGATGATATAGCAGTAAATATATGTTGTGAATATATTATACATTGATTTGTAACCCACTTTTGTAGTAAATTTGTTGTTGCTAATAATATTGCTGAAATAATAGCATATATAATTCCCATCTTATCTATTTTTTTATTTGGTGCTTTTTTTATTGTTAATAATAGTGCTGACAAAAATATCAATACTGTTGCAAATAGAACTACTATTACATTTGTTATTAAAAATTCTTCTAAAAAAAATAATGTTAAAATTACTCCAAAAGGTGTTTTTAAACTTTGATATTGTACAGCCCTTGATACGCCTATTTTATCAATTGCAAGTGCATATATATAGGCAGATAAAAACCAAAATAATCCTCTAAGTAGTAATATCATTGCTATAGGAATTGATAGATTTTCTTTACAGATACCTGTTATTTTAAAGAAAAC